>CACYBK010000026.1 GCA_902772635.1 uncultured Lachnospiraceae bacterium
ACACAATTCTTGCGAAAGACACTTTAAATTAAGCTCATATGAGGTATCTCTGTTCTTACAAATCCGACCGTAAATTTACGCCGTCCCACACTTATCATTCCTCTTGACAAAGCAAGGGCTTTAAGTGATAATCACAAAAGCAAGCGGCTTTTTGCTGCACATCCCAATCATTTTTTTTTTCATTTCATAGTTGTTTCATTTTTTTGATTTTCCTTATTGACAAAGAAAATGCATTGATATAATATTGCCATATAAATCGAACAACTGTTCGTGTTTTGAAAAGGAGTACGAAAGTGTCAGATATCAAAAGAGAAGAAAAACTTAGAGCGCTTGATGCCGCGATAGCACAGATAGAAAAGCAGTACGGACAGGGCTCCGTCATGAAGCTCGGAGACAGCAGCAGCCATATGCAGGTTGAGACCCTTCCCTCAGGCTCAATAAGCCTTGATATAGCATTGGGACAGGGCGGTTTTCCGAAGGGCAGGATCATCGAGATCTACGGTCCGGAGTCTTCAGGAAAGACCACGGTCGCGCTTCATGCCGTCGCTGAGGTACAGAAGCGCGGCGGGATAGCGGGCTTCATAGATGCCGAGCATGCTCTTGATCCGGTATATGCGAAGAACATCGGAGTCGATATAGACAATCTTTACATTTCACAGCCCGACAATGGAGAGCAGGCGCTGGAGATAGCGGAGACTATGGTCCGCTCCGGTGCTGTGGACATCATCATTGTCGACTCCGTCGCAGCCCTTGTTCCGAAGGCTGAGATAGACGGTGAGATGGGGGATGTGCAGGTCGGACTTCAGGCGAGGCTCATGTCAAAGGCTCTTCGTAAGCTCACAGCCGTCATCTCAAAATCGAACTGCATAGTGATCTTCATCAACCAGCTCCGTGAAAAGGTTGGCGTCATGTTCGGAAATCCCGAGACTACCACAGGCGGAAGAGCTCTGAAATTCTATTCATCAGTTCGTCTCGATGTCCGACGCACTGAATCTATCAAGCAGTCCGGTGAGGTCATCGGGAACAGGACGCGTATCAAGGTCGTGAAGAACAAGATCGCCCCTCCCTTCAAGGAGGCGGAGTTTGATATCATGTTCGGAAAAGGTATCTCAAGGGCAGGTGATATCCTTGATGTGGCTGCAAACCTTGATCTCGTCCAGAAGTCCGGTGCCTGGTATGCTATCGACGGCGAAAAGATAGGACAGGGAAGGGAAAACGCAAAGCAGTTTTTGGAGGAGCATGCTGATGTGCTTAACTCCCTCGATCAGAAGATCAGGGCGCATTATGGTCTTGGAGAAGCTATAGACAGTGCCGGAGCCTCAAAGGACGAAAAGAAGAGTGACGAAGCAGCCGGTGGCGAGGATCAGGCAAAGTCAAAAGCCGCAAAAGCAAAGTCCTGAGGAGTATGGCAATAGCAGTTCGCCTGAAAATATATCATGCCTTAAGCAGGGACTTTTATTATGAGGATCGACAATACTGAAAAGGCTCCCGGTAGCAAAAAGCAAAGAGTGGTCTTTGATGATGGAACAGTTCTTTCGCTATACCAATCTGACCTGAAAAGGCTTGAAGGTCTTGCTGTTGACGGGGAGATATCAAAGGCGGAATTTGATGACTTTATCGATGAGGTCATCCTTCCAAGGGCAAAGAACAGGGCGCTTCATCTCGTTTCAAAGATGGACAGAACTGAAGCTGATGTGAGACGAAAGCTTAATGAAGGGGGATATACTGAGGAAGTCACAGAGCATGTCCTCTCCTTTATGAAGGAATATCACTATATCGACGACCTGTCCTTTGCAAAGAGCTTCATCAGGACCTATATGGACACAAAGAGCCTTTCCGACATCAGACGGCGCCTTTATGAAAAGGGCGTAAAAAAAGCTGTCATTTCTGAGGCTGAGGCTGAAGCTTATCAGGGTGATGAGGAAGCCATCATTGAAAAGCTTCTTCAGAAGAAAGGCTACGACAGGGAGGCAGCAGACCCGAAGGAAAAGGCGAAGATATCGAGATTTTTGCTTTCAAAGGGTTTTTCCTACGATTCATTCTCGGATATGATCTGAAGCGGTCCGCACAAATGATTTATAACGCTTGAAATAGCGGCTTGAAAAAATCTCTTTACAACAGCAATTTAAAGTGCTAAAGTACCTGCCATGGAAACAAATTATCTTCAAAACTCATTTTTCTTTTTCGGCTTTTTCGACTTTACCTTTACAAAGGGTAAGGAAGTATTTCGGTCGCCGGAAAGATGAGAAAGATGAGTTGAGAAGCACCATTTTTCAGATTTAGGTAGGATTACCGCCGCGGCCGGGGGCTGCGGCGGTTTTTTTTATCGCAGGGATGTCGCAGCCAAAGCCAAAGCAAAAGCTCCTGCCAGAAAGGAATTTATCATGATAGTTATCTTAAAAAAAGACGCTGACGTCACCGAACTCGAGTCACTTACCTCCTGGCTCACCGATGAGGGCATCAAAGTGATGCCTACAGTCGGTTCACATTCCACGATCCTTGGCCTTGTCGGAGACACCTCAAAGATCGACATCAACCTGATCTCGGCGCTTGATATCGTTGAGGATGTAAAGAGAGTCCAGGAGCCCTACAAGGCGGCAAACAGAAAGTTCCATCCCGATGATACAGTGATCGAGGTGGGAGGTGCAAAGATAGGCGGTGGGAACCTCACTCTTATCGCAGGTCCCTGCTCGGTGGAATCAAAGGAGCAGATCATTGGGATAGCGGAGGCTGTAAAAAAGAGCGGAGCCACCATCCTCCGGGGCGGAGCGTTCAAGCCCCGTTCTTCACCTTATTCCTTCCAGGGACTTCATGAGGAGGGCATCAAGCTCCTGCTTGATGCAAAGAAGGCGACAGGTCTTCCCATAATCACGGAGATCATGGATGCCGACCAGCTGCCGCTTTTCGATGACGTGGACATCATCCAGGTCGGCGCGAGGAATATGCAAAACTACACGCTCCTTACCGTTCTTGGGCAGATAGATAAGCCTGTCCTGATAAAGCGCGGTATGTCAGCAACCTACGAAGACCTTCTGATGAGCGCTGAATATGTGATGTCTCAGGGAAATCCGCGCGTCATACTCTGTGAGAGAGGTATCAGGACCTATGAGAACTATACGAGAAACACGCTTGATATTGCAGCTGTTCCGGTGCTTAAAACTCTTTCACATCTTCCTGTGATCATCGATCCGAGCCACGCCTCCGGAAAGGCTGCTCTTGTGCCGCCGCTTGCAAAAGCCGCTGTTGCCGCCGGAGCAGACGGTGTGATGGTCGAAGTTCACAATGACCCCGCTCATGCAAAGTGTGACGGTCCCCAGTCTATTACCCCGGAGGCCTTCGATTCGCTTTCAAAGAAGCTATTAAATATAAAAGGGAGTCTTTAAATCATGGAAAAAGCAGTAGATATTGATTATGGGTTGCTTGATGATCATGAGGTCTTTCCCATGGGAGGGCGCATTGCCTGCCAGGGCGTGAGAGGGGCTTATTCCGCAATTGCGGCAAAGAGGATGTTCCCCGAAGGCGAGCTCATGTTTTTCAAAAACTTTGATGCGGTCTGTGAGGCAGTAGAAAAGGGGCTATGCGACTTTGGGATGCTTCCTGTTGAGAACAATACCTTCGGCCCCGTGAAAGCGACCTATGAGGCACTTAGGAAAGGAAGGGTCTTTATCGTCCGCGGAGAAAAGCTGCTTATCAGCCATCGCCTGCTTGTAAAGAAGGGAACTGAACTATCTGATATAAAGGAGATCTATTCCCACGAGCAGGCCCTCGGGCAGTGCGCGGGATTTCTTTCAACTCTTCCCGACAGCGTGAAAAGGGTGCCAAGCTTCAATACCGCACTTGCTGCAAAATTTGTTTCAGAGTCGGATAGAAGTGACATTGCCGCTATAGCCTCGCCTGAGGCCGCAGAGCTCTATGGTCTTGACTCACTTGACATGAAGATACAGGATTCGGATAATAATTATACCCGTTTCGTTTGTGTGGCAAAGGAGAGGAAGGTCTATCCCGGAGCGAACAGGATATCAATAATTCTTTCCTGTCCGCACAGGCCGGGCTCGCTTTATCATGTGTTGGGCAAATTTGCTTCATTGAACCTGAATCTGCTTCGACTTGTAAGTCATCCTATCCCGGGGCGTGATTTCGAATTTTCTTTTTCAATGGACATCGAAGCCCAAAGCGCTGATGAAAGAGTGAGAAGGATGCTTCTTGAGCTTTCAAAGGAGTGTCCGTTCTTTCTTTATCTTGGAAACTATATGGAGGTATGAGATGTACCGTCACAGGGTGCAGTATTATGAGACAGACAGGATGGGGATCACCCATCATTCAAATTATATCAGGTGGATGGAGGAGGCGAGAGCCGACTTTCTTGAAAAGAAGGGCTGGCCATATGAACGCATTGAAGAGGAAGGTATAATTTCCCCCGTTATCTCTGTAGACTGCCGCTACAAAAAGCCCACGACATTCGCAGATGAGGTGGATATCGAGGTTTCTGTCCTTGAGTTTAATGGCGTGAAGCTGAAGATAGGATACGTCATGAAACTGGGAGAAGAGACCGTCTGCGAGGGTGAGTCCATGCATTGTTTTTTGAATAAAGAGGGAAAGCCCGTAAAACTTTCAAAAGTTCTTCCGGATTTTCATGATATGTTTCAAAACAGCATAGAAAAAGGATAATGATATGAGAAATATACTCGTAACAAATGATGACGGGATCTTTTCTCCCGGGATAAAGCTCCTTGCAGAGACTGCGTCAGAGTTCGGACGCGTCACGGTTCTCGCGCCGGATCGGGTACGAAGCGGCGGCTCCCAGAGCGTGAATTTTCATAAGTCCTTTCTGATGAAAGCCTATGACATGGGACTTCCTGAGGTTTCTGCTTTTTCCTTTGACGGTACGCCTTCAGATTGTGTTAGAGCTGTGTTCAACGGGCTATCTCAAAAAGATGTGGATGGCAGCGCTTTGATCGAAAGGCCGGACCTTGTTCTTTCCGGCATCAATGACGAGATGAACGCAGGATGCGATATCCTTTATTCAGCGACAATTGGAGCAGCAATGGAGGCAATACTCTATGATGTGCCTGCAATATGCTTTTCCGCCCACAGGGCAAAGGGTGGGATAGGAGAGGTCACAAAAAAATATTTAAAAGAGATCCTCGCAGAATTGATAGAAAAGCCCCTTCCTCCGGGAAAGATACACAACGTAAATTTCCCGTCCTGCGGTCTTTCCGATTTCAAGGGCTTTCTCTATGACCGGATTCCGGCGCAGATCCCGGGCTATCATGACACATATCATCCGAAGAAGAATGATGACGGAAGTATTTCTGTTACCATTGATCCGGTTCCGACAGAATGCGCCCCTGATGGCACGGATATAGGAGCCGTTCTTTCAAATCATATCTCTATAGGTGTTGTGCAGAATATGGTGAAGAGATGACAGAGTATGAAAAAGCGCAGGCAGGATATCTTTATGACGCAAATCATGACAGGGAACTTGCGATAAAGAGGGCAGAGTGTGCGGAGAAATGCTTTGATTTCAACAATGTAATTTCTGTTCCATAAAAAAATCCCTTTTCAATAGCAATCGACAAACAGCACTTCGGCGTATATTATATGTTATACGAATAAAGGTCAAAGTCCGACGACTGAAATATAAAGGGAGATAATGATCAATGAAACGTTTTGTGCTGATAATAGCAGGAGTTTTGATGAGTATTATGCTTATGGCATGCGCCGGGGAGGAAAATGCAGTGAAATACAGGCTGATACTTAATGACAGCGGTTTTGAGTCGCAAAAGTCAATGTATGCTCCCGGAGAGCAGGTTATGGTCCGCTATGACATCGTTGCTACTGATACGGATTACAGGTTTTACAGCAGCGATGTGGATTTCAAGCAGGACTACGATAATGGGTATGTTTTTACTTTTGTGATGCCTGATCATGATGTTACTCTCAACGTGGAATCCCGTAATTCCATGGAATATGATCCAAACGCCTATGTGGCGCAGACGGAGGCCGGTACGGCAAAACTGTCCTTTGATTCATTTGACGGCGGCGGACCTGAGTTCAATGTGATAGTGGAGGACGAAAGCATAGTAGAATATATGAAAGATGTAAGCTATAAAAAAGCCGGCCACGAACAGCTGGATGGCGCAGGCAAAGAAATAGTGATCATCTTTACAGGAAAAAAGCCCGGGCAGACAAATGTAACAGTGGAAGAGCGTTCTCCGATAGCCGACAACCTTGACAGGCGATACAAAGTTACAGTCGATGACAATCTGAATGTAAGCATAGAAGAGATTTCCGTGAAGGATATAAACGAGGGATCAGAAGATCTCACGCTTTATATAAACGACGAAGAGGTGCCTGTGACCTGGGAGAACAATCCGTCGGTAGAAGAGCTCAAAGCCATATCTCCGCTGACGATTTCGATGTCAATGTACGGAGGCTTTGAACAGGTCGGGCAGATTGGAAGCAGTATAACAAGGGATGACACTGAGATCACTACAGAGCCCGGAGATATCGTCCTTTATTCCGGAAATCAGATCGTGATCTTTTATGGCAAAAACACCTGGGCCTATACCCGTCTTGGACATGTAGACATGACAAAAGAGGAGATGACAGCACTTCTCGGAAAAGGGAATGTGGAGATCTCGATCGAATAGGATCATGAAGCGAAAAAGTACCGCTGCCTGCCGTTATTGACAAAAGAAATCTCCTTAATTAGTGTCTGCTTATAGCTAATAAAAATTGCGTTGAACCTTGAAAATACTGACTTCTTGTACAACTTTTGGTATAATAAAGTGCATGA
>CACYBK010000027.1 GCA_902772635.1 uncultured Lachnospiraceae bacterium
GAAGCTTCCGCCTCCGAGCAACTCGCCGGTGCTCACAGCATCCTTGCCGTAATTTGCGGTCTCCGGCGCCTGTCTCATGCTTTTGTAAAGCGTTAAGTCAAAATTTACCATTTCCATTGCCTGTTCAAGAAGCACCCTGTTCTGCTGATTCAGAAACTGCATTCTTGTAGCTGAATTGATGAGCTCGTCACGCGCCTTCGTAAGAGCCTCCTGCTCGTCCTTCTGCTTTGAAAGCAGCGCTATGATGGCTGTGACTGTAAGCTCCTCATCGTCATGTCCCAGCACGGACGCCATGTCCTTCATCACCGACACACGGCGGTTCTCAAGATTCTTGAGCCTGTCGCTGATTGCCTGTTCCTTTTCCGTGATGGCTGTAAGCTCTGAAAGTTCCCTGTCTATCACGGCCTTCCGCTTGTTTTGCGCAAGATCATAAAGCCGGTCATAACCGTCTTTCTCCTCCCGCAAAGTTTGCAAAAGCTCATCTACAAGGCTCGCCAAATCCTACACTCCTAAAAAATCACACTGCGGCAGCATTGTACTTTTGAAGAAGCACACTCGCAAAATCGTCAACATCAACGGAAACATCACCCGAATACTTGGCTTTCATAGCTGAAACCTTGTCTTCCCTGACATCCGATGCGTCAGCGACTGCCTGCTTTGCGATCTGATAATCCTTTCCGAAAGAAGAAATGGAAACCTGATCCTTTCTGCCTACAGCTTCCTCTTTCTTTGTTTCTTTCGGGCCGGATGACCTGTTTGCGCCATAGACCTGTGATATGGCGTTGTACGCATCTATACGCATCGCGGCACTCTCCTTTCTTCCGTGAAAACTACTGACTATAAGTTCTCATTATACTTATCGGCAGACTTTGAAAATACTTTAGAAAAAAAATAATGTTTTTTCTATCCCTTCAAAAGCCTTTATCGGCATGTATTTAAAGAAAACTTACAATAAATTTGAAATTTCAACCGCTTTATTCTATCATTTCCCCCGTGAACTTCAATACGAAAAGAAAAAGGCCAAAGGATCGACACCGACATGAGAGAAAACAAAAACAATACACTTTACAAAAAAAGCCTTTTATCCCTCACCTATGCAGCGATGCTGATCGCTATCGGAGTGATCCTCGGCTTTCTGAAGCTCCCCTTAAATCCCTTTGTGGAGCTTCGGTTTCAGCAGATACCTATCGCGATCTCCGGCTTTCTCCTCGGTCCCTTCTACGGAGGAGCAGTCGGTGCACTTACGGATATACTCTCCTACTTCGTCCATCCGACCGGAGAATTTTTTCCCGGCTTCACATTGAGTTCTGCTCTTACAGGAGTGATATTTGCCGTTTTCATGTACAAAAAGCCCTTTTCATTTTTAAGGGCTCTTTTTGCCTGCCTCGTAAATACCCTCATTACAAGCTTCCTTTTGAACTGCATATGGCTTTCGATGCTTTACAATACAACATTTTCGGCAGCCTTTTTGATGCGGCTGCCGAAAAATCTCATCATGATACCCATGGATATCATTATCTTTTCAATTGTTGCAAAACTCGTCTATTCTATTTTCCGGCGAAACTCCTCATCACGCTCCGGTACCACTGAGCAGACTCGTTGAGGTCGCTCTCCAGGTAACCCCCTTCCGTCTTTGCGCATTCCGGTCTGAATATCGCGGAGGACTCCGCCTTGTTTGAGATACTCCACTCTATGAAGGAAAGGCCGTTATTCTCTATAACGCTCCTCCACTCATTCGCAGATGCTATGTCGCAGCTTCCGTTTCCGGAGGCATCGGTAATGGAGCACTCCGTGATGAATACGGGAAGGCCGGAGGAGACGCATTCGTTCACGCGGTTTCTGAGATTGTCTTTGTGGGTTCCCGCGTAGAAGTGGAATGCATACATTATATTGTCAAATGAGAGCGGATTTCTCTTTGCGTCGTTTATGTCCTGGCTCCAGGTATTCGTGCCGACGATGATCACAGAATCAGGATCGTTTGCCCTGATAACGGGGATCACAGCCTCTGCATAAGGCTTGATCTCGTTGTCCCAGTTCGAGCCGTTCGGCTCATTGCATATCTCCCAGATGATATTTGAATACTTTGAATATTTCTTTGTCATATAGTCAAAGAATTCTATGGCCTCACTCTGATGGATGAGGGGATTTCCGTCCGAAAGGATGTGCCAGTCCACGATCACATACATGCCAAGCTCTCCTGCCGCAGCGATACCCTTGTCAAGGAGGGCGATGAGCTCATCCCTGTTACCTCCGCTGCAGAAGCCGCCGTATTCCTGTGTATACATGGCAAGCCTGATCACATTTGCGCCCCAGTCATCCCGGAAATACTGGAAGGTTCCCTTGTTCACATACATGGGGTACCATGCAAGGCCGTGGGTGCTGACACCCTGAAGCCTGATGGCACGGCCTTCAGAGTTTACAAGCTTTCCTCCGACAACTGAAAGAGGCGAGATCGCTGCCTCGGTAGCTGAAGGGGTGAGAACTGCGCGGGCGCGCTCCTCCTTGAAGCCTTC
>CACYBK010000028.1 GCA_902772635.1 uncultured Lachnospiraceae bacterium
AAGCGGGATCGCGGTGGTCTATCGAAAGACTATCCGCCGTCCGGCTCCGGTGGCGCGTCTCGTTCTCGATGGGGATGAGGAACATGCGTGGCTTCTTGACGGAAATTTTGATCAGGACTGGGGGGACTGCCTGTATCTTCAGCCTGTATTGCATCACGGGAGCACGGGACGGCATCATATCGAAATAAAGATCATTCAGGCTACGGAAAAGGACCAGGTCCCTTTTTATCTTTTGAGTATCGGCGTCTCTGCGTAATTCGGGAAGACAGGGGGACGGGGCTTTTGTCACTCATCAATTTCCCTCACCGGTATCATCACATCTGAGGAGAATTCACCGTCTTCATGACTGAATCTTGCGATGCCGCCGTATTTTGCGGCGGTGGATGAGATGGATTTGAGCCCGAGGCCGCTTCCGCCGCTTCTGGTGGAAAGGTACCGGCCGTCCTTCATGCGCGGAGTTCCGTTGAAGGAATTGGTGCATACGATAATGAGATTGCTCCCGCCTTTTAACCGAAGGGCAAAATCTATGAAGCGGTCGGCTTCGGGAACATCGCCGCAGGCTAATACGGCATTTTCGAGGATATTGCCGATGAGGCTGCAGAGCTCCACATCCGGTATGCCGGGATTCTTTGGTATATCAATCTCAAGATCCATAGAGATATTCATTTTTCCGGAAAGATGGGCATAATAATTCAGGATCGCATTGACAGGAACATTATTGCAGAAGCTCATGGCCTCCCGTTCGGGCTGGAGGGATCTGTACTGGCAGAGATAATCCCTGATGGCATTATTGTCCCCTTTCATTGACAGGTCATAAAGGGTCGCGATCGTATGCTTGAAATCATGGCGCGCCCTTTCGCTTTCATCAATGTAGCGCATCTGCGCCTGATAGGAGCTCTCCTGAATCTCAAGCATCCTGTTTTTCTCCTCCATGGCAGCCTTTTCCATCATGCCGGACACGATATAGTAGAAGAGGGCGCAGAGCAGGCAAAGCAGGGTAAAGAAAAGGATGAGCGTTCCCCAGTATGCCATCTGCATCAGGTTTACATGAAGCGTCTCATATTTCCTCGGAGAGATGAGAAGATTGAAAACAAGGAAGATGCTCCATACAAAAACAGAGGCTATGTACACTCTCGGTGTATCAAGGCCGTCGATGATCTGCGCTGCCTTGCGGGAGGCGGGACCAAAAACTATCAGCGTAAATATGGTTGCTATCACAGCCTGAAAAATGGCTGCTTCCAGGCTAAAGTCATTCAGCACTCCGTTTGGATGGAGCGCCGCATCAAAGCCGTTTGCGATATTTACAAAAAAGCTCATAAAGGCAAAAACGAGCACAGAGACGGACAAAGACTTGTAAAGGGGCGCTTTGACGCATTTTGCATAAGCTATAAAGGAAGGGATGATGATAATGGGGATCAGCGCGTTTCGGGGGATGACAAAGACCGACTTGAGCACTGCCACGATAAGGATAGACGTAAGGATCGTGGGCAAAACGATGATGAGGGTTTTCCTTTTGTCATATCTCATCTGATTTTTCATGGTGGCAAAGCTCAGCATGGCCGAGGGAAAGATGAGATACCAGGTGATAAGTGATGTGAAAAATGCGGTCGTATTCACTTTCCCTTCCTCCTCAGCCTTCTTTCATTCCTCAGGCTGTCAAGCTGGTAATTCTGCCATATATTTTTGAAGCTGCCTGATAGATTTGATGCGATTGGAAACCGTTCTCCATCCTCTGTGATGCAGACATTATCCTCGACGCTTTTTACAAAGCCGAGATTTACCATGACACCCCGGGTGATGGGCACAAATCTCCTGTCATTTGACAATGCCTCTTGTATCCCTGAGAAAGAGAGCCTTGCCTTGTACGGCTTGCCCGGAGCTTCCACGATCTCAAGATAATTCCTTTCCGAAGTTCTTATGTACATGATATCCGTGAAGGGAATGCTGCAGTCCTGCCGCTCGCTTGTAAATGAAAGCCGGGGAGTTGCGTCATACTCGGTCTTTTTCATGAGCACGTCATCCATGACCTTGAAGATACGTGATTTTTCGGCAGGCTTTTCGATGTAATCATAGGCATGGAGAGAGAGGGCAGCTCCCATAAAGCCGTCGCTTGAAGTAAGGAAGATAATGATGGCGTGGTGGTCAGCTTCAAGGACCTTTTTTGCCGCATCAACGCCCGTCATTCCGGACATGAAGATGTCCATGAAGATGGCGGTATATGCAAGCGGCCGGTAGCCTTTTAAAAATTCCTCAGCGCTGTGAAAGACAGAGACTGTGATCTCCGCACCTGCCATTTGGGAATATTCTTTTATGACTGAACGGAAGGAGTCGATCTCTTTTGGTTCATCATCTACGATTGCTATGTTCATGCTGCTCCACCCCGCATCAGTCAGAAGTCCGGCTGTGCATTGATCTCCTTGAAATTGATTTTTAGCTTGTCTTTATATATCCTGACCGGAACCTCGTCATTGGGCATTGCTGCAGATCCTTTGACAATTGCTATTTTATCACGGGAACGGGGGCTTATCTATCTGTTTTTTGCTGTGGATGGTGTAAAAAAACTATGTAAGTGTCGTATCAATGATGGTAAAAGAATACGTCATAAAGATTTCGTAGTTTTGAATTCCAAAGTCTACTTAAAGTCTACTCAAAGTCTACTTTACGAT
>CACYBK010000029.1 GCA_902772635.1 uncultured Lachnospiraceae bacterium
CTCAGAGTCCTGATGCTCGGTGCAAAGGGAAATCCTCACATTACAATAACTCTTGACTGATCACTCCCGATCGCCTGCGATGAAGTCCACGTATTTCCCGGTTCCGACGGCGACGCAGGTCATGGGATCCTCTGCGGTCATAGTGTTGATGCCGGTGCGGTCCTCCATCAGTTCCTCAAGACCGCGGAGAAGCGCTCCGCCTCCTGTCAGTATGATCCCTCTGTCAGCAACGTCAGCCGCAAGCTCCGGCGGCGTCTTTTCAAGAACGGAGTGAACTGCCTCAACTATCTGAAGCGTGGGCTCACGAAGGGCTTCCTCCGTCTCCTCGCTTGAGACCTCAATGGTCTTCGGAAGACCTGTGACCAGGTTCCTTCCCCTGACATCCATTGTCATTGGTTCGGGAAGAGGATAGCAGGTTCCTATATTGATCTTCACATCCTCCGCCGTTCTTTCACCGATCAGGAGGTTGTGTTTCTTTCTCATATAACGCACTATCGACTCGTCAAAGTCGTCTCCCGCTATCTTGATGGATGTGGAGACAACCGAACCGCCGAGGGAGATGACAGCTATATCAGCCGTACCACCGCCTATATCGACTATCATATTTCCGCAAGGTCTTGAAATATCGATGCCTGCGCCGATAGCAGCGGCAATGGGCTCCTCTATGATGTAGACCTCTCTCGCCCCCGCTGAATAAGCCGCGTCCTCAACCGCGCGCTTCTCAACCTCTGTAACTCCGGAGGGCACACAGACAGAGATCCTGGGCTTTCTGTAATTCTTCTTCCCCATTGCCTTCTGGATGAAGTATTTGATCATCTTTTCAGTAACGGTATAATCTGAGATGACACCCTGACGAAGCGGCCTTACCGCAACAATGTTTCCGGGAGTACGACCGAGCATGAGGCGCGCCTCTTCACCGATCGCCTTGATCTTTGAGCTGTCGCGGTCGAAAGCGACGACCGAGGGCTCTTTCAGTACAACTCCGCGCCCCTTCAGATAAACAAGGATACTCGCAGTACCAAGATCTATTCCTATATCATTTCCACCCATAAGTGCCATGGACGTTTCCTTTCATATATCAAAACGCGTACTTCCATAAGCGCGAGTCAGAAAAATATTATAAACATTTTTCTGCTCTTTTCAATAGCTCTGTAAAAGGTTTTTCTATATGAACATTACTGTTTCAGGAAACGCATACGGTCATGGTCTCGTATCTTCTTTTTTACGGGAAGTTCTTCACCTGTGCTTAAGGCCTTCAGTTCCGCCTCCATCTGCTTTCTGCATTCCGTACACAGCTTGCCGGACAGTATGGGCTTGCCGCAGCGCTCGCAGTCAATGGTTACTCCCGACTCCTTTGAAAATTCTATTCTCTGCTCCCTGAGCCATTGCTTGATCTGCTTTTCCGTGGCGCCGCATTTTTCAATGACCTCGGCCATGGCCGCGCCCTTGTTGTCCCAGAGATATTCCTTGACCTTCTTGAATGTATCTTCCTCCTGGTCCTTGCACATGGGGCAAAGCATCGGACCGATACCGACCCAGTTGAAGAGTCTGCCGCATTTTGAACATGTCTGAACTTCCATATTGTATTCTGACCTCCTTTTGCCAGCCAGCTTATTTTATCGTATCAGATGATCGGAACTTTTATCCGAAGATCGTTTTTTGGATAAGAACTGCAGGAGTGAAACCACCCCATCTCCTTGTCCTCTCTCCTTCTCCCGTCGCCGAAAGGCGACACGAAGATGTCGCCGGACAGAAGCTTTGCCCTGCAGTAACCACACTCTCCGGCCCTGCAATGGCAGTCAACGGGGATTCCCGCACGCTCGAGGGAAACCGCCACGGGCTCATCCATCCTTGCTTCTATCGTGGTTTCTGATATACCCCTTACAACCGTGATATGACAGGTCTTTCCGATATTCTCCGTAGGAAAGCCGGGAATCTGCGAAGCGTCACCCGGCTGCTGCATAGCTTCGTATCTCAGCCGCTTTCCGGGGACCCCCATATCCTTGAGTATCCCCGAAATGAGCTCATACATAGGTCTCGGTCCGCAGAAAAAGTAGGTAGGGTCCTCCCCGGAATACTTTTTGATGATCTCTTTTGAAAGAAAGCCCTTTTCTCCTGTCCACTCCGGGTCATCGCTCATGATATTAATGACCTTTATTTTGCCATCAGCCTTCTTTTCAGCGGCTGACAGTTCATCACCGCAGACTATGTCATTATGCTTTACGCTTCCGTAGAGTATCGTAAGGTTGATATCAAGCTTTCCTGCTGCCACCTCCTTTGCCATTGACACAAAGGGCGTGATGCCGGAGCCTCCGGCAAGCGCCACCACATTTTTTGAATCCCTGAGCGGCTGATAGAAGAAATCCGAGAAGGGCAGATCGACTTCTATCTCATCGCCCACGGACAGATTCTTTTCGAGATGATCCGGAACGAGGTAGGGGCGGTTCTTCCTTACTGTAAATTCTATATATCCATTCTCTGAAAGTGCCTCGTACGGTGCGCTTGAGATGGAATAAGCCCTTGTCAGGACAGACTGACCGATATTCTGGTGGATGACCATATACTGCCCCGCCATAAATACAGGAGCTATACCATCTTTCGGAGACAGCCTGTAGGTCTTTGATGACGGACTTGCATCACGGATCTCCTTAACTACATAGGTCTTTTTGCCCGGATGGACTCTGTCTGAGATCTCTCTGATATGGTCCTTCGGATCCGGGGTCGCTGAGGCATTGTTTATAGTCTCACGGCGAAGCGATGTGACTCTGTCAGCGCCTCCCACATCCTGTAAAAAGCCCTTTATCTTCATCAATGCGCTCCTTTCTGCGCTGCTGCCATCGCTTCACAAACATTCTTCGCGGCAGCGCGGCCGTTCGTAACAGCGGGTCCCATCCCGTTTCCGCTCATTCCGGCGGCGCAGGCAAACTCAAGCCCCTCGATGGTGCGGTCCTCCTCCTTCATCTGGAGCCTTGCGACCGCATGGTTTTCTATCGTATGAAGATAGCCGTAGATAGAGCCCTTCCAGGCACCGACATAATGCGAGATCGTCACAGGAGTTGATACCTCTATCTCGTGGATCCTGTCGTGGATGATGATGCCTGTCATCCGCTCATAGCCTTCGATCAGCTCGCGCCCTATCTTTTCCTTCAGTTTGGGATAATCCTCGGGAGCAACACTCAAAAACGAATTCACGAGCGGAAGAGCCGTGATCGAGAACTGGGTATAGCCCTCGGGCACACAGGAGGGATTGGAGAGATTCAGACATATGGAAGTAAGGTAGCTGTAAGGTCCCGGGCCCTTCTCGTTTTCCCAGATGGCCTTCGGATCCATGGTCTGAGCCGAAAAGATATTGTAATCACGTATCCCTATCTCCTCCGGCGTTCCGTCGAGTATCATCATCACGGAAACCGGGCAGACTGAAAGCGGAAGCCCGTTCACCTGTTTGATCGCATTGGGCGGCACCTCGCTCTTCGGCTCTATCATCGAAGAGTAGACCTTGTGAGGATAAGCACCGCTGATCAGGTAGTCGCAATTTATCTCATCGCCTCTTTTCGTCCGGACTCCCTGAACACGGCCGTCATGCACCATTATCTTTTCCACTTCCTGCAGAAACTCAACCTGGGCGCCGTTTTCCTCGGCTTTTGCAAGAAGCTTCATCGACATCTCATGAGAATAATTTTTGCATACATAGGAGCCGCCCCTAAGATAATCCGCATAAAGAAATGCATAAATAGTAAAGGGGAGGCGGTCAAGAGGCGCCCCGACATAGATCCAGTAGGCGGAAAGTATATCCTTGATCTCCTGCGGAAATCCAAATGCGTCCATCACCTCGTAGGCCGTGTAGCCCGCGGTCTTTACGAAATCATTGTGATTTATGAGCATCTTTAGCCTGCTCACATGATTCACCGAAAGATAATTCATCGAGTCATAGACCCTTCCGCAGAGGCAGAGGAAATCATAGACCTTCTCCCTGAAGCCCGGATATTTTTCACCGATCTCGTCCGCTGCCTTTGCAAAGCCCGCATGGAGAGTAATATCAATATTCTTCGCCGGTTCAAGGAACCTGTAGGCCTCCGGGACTCTGAGCCAGTCGATGGAAAGTCCCTGTTCATCAAAGAATTTCCCGACCTTCAGCCTGTCATTCTCCGGTCCAATGGACATCATCTCGTGGAGCGTCGCCTCTATCTCAAAGCCGTGGCGTACATAGCTTGTGGCAAGGCCTCCCGGGAGGTTGTGCTTTTCAAGTATCAGGATATCCTTCACTCCCTGCGACTGAAGATGAAGTGCCGCCGAGAGGCCGGAAAGTCCTGCGCCGATTATTATCACATCATAGTGATCCTTGTAAAATTTCATGAAAGCAGTCCTTTCGGTGAGACTATGTTTTTGGAGCTTTATATGATATTATGACGATACCGAAGACAAAAGTCAAAGCATACGAAGGCACTTTCCCCCTTATTTTTATAAACATTGGAGAATCAATAATGACTACTCTCTTCCCTACACTCTGGTCTCTCATAAGGACCTGGGAAAACAATAATAATACGGC
>CACYBK010000030.1 GCA_902772635.1 uncultured Lachnospiraceae bacterium
CATATGATGATCTGGAAGACAACCACGGATGGGAAGAATACGGTGTCCAGAAGATCAAGGAAGCAGTTGATAGTTTAAGTGCACCGTATAGATTGATACTTACTTTGATCCTTTTTGAGGGTTTGGACTACGAAGAAATAAGTTCGATTACAGGAGAAAGACAGGGAACACTGAGGACTCAGTATTCAAGAGCAAGGAAAGTGCTTGCCGAGAAACTGTCTCATAATGACAAGTAAATGAGGAATATTATCTATGGACAACTTAAAGGAATACATCAGACAAAACCAAGAACTTATTGATGATAAGGAAGTACCATCTGGCAATATGGAGCGGTTTGAGGCGCTGCTCGACCAAAAGGTCGGCTATCTGCCTGCTCGTTCCCAGCAGCCTGTAACCTCTGGAAGAGATCTAGAGAGCAATGCTGTTGGCGGGCGTCTCATCCGGCCATCTGCCTGGCGGCAAGGAAGAGGAATAAGGCTGCGTGTCATCAGCTTGGCCGGCGGAATTGCAGCCGCCATTGCCGCAGTCATATTCATAAATCACAGAGTTGCTGGACAGAGTGACTGGTTCGCAGGAGTAGGTGATGATCAGGTTGAAATCTGCAACGCCTATTATGAGAAGGTTGCCAGCCTGTATGATTCCATACTCAGTCATAATCCGGAATCAGAATTGGAAGGAACCCTTGAAGCTATTTCTACCGAGGCGATTCCTCTTGTCGACCAGCTGCCGAGCGAGTTGCCTTCAGAGGCAAGAGCCGCCATCCTTAAGGAATATTACAGCGACATCCTTGATGGTATGAAAAGAATCTCTAATGCAAAGTAATTATTTAGATAACACTATTAAATTTATTAAATATGAAAAAGTTATTTATTTCAATTTCAATCCTGCTGGCTTGCGTTTGCAGCCTTTGGGCAGAAGATCAGGCGAATCCTGCCTACGTCACTCGTAACTTTGATTTCAAGAATTTCACGGAGTTGTCTGTCAGCAGCATGGTCGAAGTAAAACTAAGCAAGTCCGACACGTGGAAGGTGAGCATTAACCTTCCAGGCGATCTCGATTCATACCTTGATGTGAGGATGGATGGAAATGAACTCCGGATAGGAATGCGCAACATCCCGGCGGTAATCCAGAGAAAACTCAGGAATATGAATGTGACTGCGACGGTCTCCATGCCTGAACTTCGTGAACTTGAAGTGTCCGGAGCAGCGAGCGTCACTTGCAATGACACATATGACCTCGGAGACAAGGAGTTTTCACTAGAATTGTCCGGCGCAGGAAAGCTTAAGGGTATGACAGTCAATGCCAAAAAGCTTGATTTGGAGATGGGTGGAGCTTCTTCTGCAGAGCTTGCTGGTGTTTTCGACACAGCAGAGATCGAGATGGGCGGAGCTTCAAAAGGGAAGTTCGATATTTCGGCGGCAAAGCTGATCCAGGAAATCAGTGGAGCATCAAAAGCAAATCATTCAGGATCCTTTACCAATATTGACCTTGAGGCGACCGGCGCATGTGTCTTTTCCTTTAAAGGAAATGCTGATAATCTGACCATGGAGGTTTCCGGCGGTTCGAAGGTCGAAGTTTTTGATGCGGCAATTAACGATGTCAAAGCTAGGATTTCCGGGGCTTCCTATTGCGAAGTCAATGCACTGAAAGCCCTTCAGGTAGACGCCAGCGGTGCATCAAGCCTCCGATACGCAGATAACGAGAGCGTGAAACTGAATATCCGTTCCATCAGCAGGGGAGCGTCGGTCTCAAAAGCCAAATGATAGGCCCTGTCCGGAATTTATAGCATGTCAGCAAGTTGGTCATAGTACTGCTTGCTGACAGGTATTTTTTCTATCCCTTCACGGATAAATTCTGTGTAGATCATCCCCTCCTTGCCACGGCTCAGGACCTTGACATGGCGGGGATTGACGTAGAATGACCTGTGGCACCGGATGAGGCCGTGTTTCCTGGCATCGGCTTCAAAGCTTTTCATGGAATTGCGCAATTGGTAAGAGCGCACTTGGTCTTTCTCCAAATAATTGATTTTTATGTAATTGCCATCAGCACTGACAAAAAGGATGGCAGAAGGGTCTATGGTCAGCTTGAGGCGCTTGTGTTCATCATAGAATTTGACCAATCCTTCTTCAGGCTCTTTACCGGAATCCGCCAGGTCGGAAGATTTGTTCTGGATCACACGCATCAGGATGGAAATCAGATACGGGTAGACCAGGGTCATGAAAGAAACCTCGAAGCAGTAGGAGAGGGCATTGAAATATGGCATCCCACCTCTTTTCAGATAGAATAATGATGTGTACAGGGCAAGGAAAAATGACATGCTCAGCACCTCTCCGGTGCACCATAGTACATAATGCCACCATTTGAATGGGACATACTTGTACAAGAAGCTGAATATGAGTCTTGTAAGGGCGACGACCCCGGCGACGATCAAGGTCATCATGAGAAGGTGGAAAGTCCATGACTTGCCGCCGATGTCATACCATTCTTTGAAGGAAAAGGGTTGGTAAATGAATATGAATACGAAGAAAAATGCCGGGAGGATTACGGCATATTTTACTTGGTTCTGGTAGCCTTTAGAGACTCGTAAAGGAGTGTTCATGTGCCAAAATATTAATCCCTGTTCAATTGACTACGTCCCATATTTATTAGGGATGAAATCTTAAATATCCTTAATTTTATCCCAAAAATAGGCATATTTTCCCGCCAAACAAGGCTTTTATCACAAATATTTATTTGTGTGACACACTTTTTTCGTCACATCTCGATGCTTTCCTATTTTTGTTGTGCAAGAAAATTTAAAGGAGATTGAAGTCATGAGAACCTACGAATTTAACATTACCCCCGAGGCTGTTGCCAAAGATGGTATGGCAACTGTCTCTTCTATTTGTGGCTACATGATCAATGCTGCTTACCGGACGATGTCGGAAGAAGGTTATGACATGTGCCTGCTGTCTAAGTGTTCCATTGAGATTGATGAACGTCCGAAATCCGGGGATATTATCAATATTATGGTAAATTCTGGGGTTAACACAATTGTTTCCCTTCTAAACAGAAGTGTTGTAATCACTGATAATGAAGGAAATGAAATCGGAAGGGGAGAAATTGAGTGGTTATTGCCCAAAGTCTCCGACAATAAGGGAATCAGGGAGGCTCCGGCTCGTATCGTGAAGAGATATATCAATAAATTCCATGATATCATTCCTGATTTGGACTCCATTGCGGACTTGCAGTTCAGGATAGAAATGGATTTCCGGAAGATGGCTCACAATGCTGGCGATGTCTCTGTTGCTTTCAAGAAGATCTGCGATTCTAGTTATCTCTTCCTTGCGCGGTCTGGGGCTGAGACTCTTTGCCGTGCCTTGCTGCAGACGGCGTAGCGCCTGATGCAAATGGTTTGTGCCGATGGAACTGAAATGCTAGTGTCCTTCGGCATATTTTTTTTACTGTTTATACAAGGTGATTTTTGGTTTGTATGGTGTGGAGTCCATAGGGGTTTGCACCGCCGCTTCGCGGCCCCACCGTTCGCTTCACTTCGTTCCGCTCCGGTCCCCCCTCTTAA
>CACYBK010000031.1 GCA_902772635.1 uncultured Lachnospiraceae bacterium
AGGGCGAGGAAGCCCGTGCCCTTCCCGAACATCGAGATCTCGTCCGCCTCTCCGTCACAGTCGATATCAAACCTGAAGGTCTGGTCCTTTATATCAAGGACATCCTCCCCCACATTCACGACCAGCGGATCGAAAAGCGAGTTGTTCACGGCAGGGAAGGAGACATTCATGTACTCCGTATAGCTCCTGCTCATATAAAGGCTGATGTCAAAATCTATCGTTCTCCCGTCCTCGGTCACGGCGCGGCCCGATGCCGAAAATGCCATCTCCTCGCTCTCCTGATAGGTTACAAAATTCTGCGAATAACCGCCGCCTCCAAAGGCTCCGAAGGATGAGAACCTTGAAAACAATTGCGACAGGATATCATTCTGAAATCCCATCGGCGACATTGCCCCGTTCAAGCCATTTGCAGCCCCTGTCTTCCCAACTCCCCTCATGGAACTCAGGTCATCCATGTTGTAGGGCGACATGGCACTATCTGAAAGTCCGGGCTCATAGCTGTCCCTCTTTTCGATCTTTGAGACCTTGTCGGCAAAACCTCCACCATATGCCGCTCCCGCTGCACTCATCCCTGATCTTGAAAAGCTCCTCCCTGAGAACATTTCGATACTGCTTTCCGCAATCCTCATAGCTTTTCCTCACTTTCTTTTTGGGCGCAAAAAAGGCGCCTGCCTCCAATGGCAGAAACAATCCATTGAAGTAAAGCGCCTTTCCATAGCTCATTATTTGGTTGTTATACAAAGATAATCGGAGAGCTTTTCGATTATCTTAACCCCTGTTTCAAAAAAACATCTGTTGCCGAAAGGGCATGAAAAATGCTATCATCTGCAATATAGAAAAGGAGGCTCCTATGAAGCGAAGAGAACAGCTTTCAAAGATGAGTTCCAATATGGCAAAGATACAAAAGGTGATCGCAGTTGCGGGTTTTCTTGCAGCCGTCATTGCGGGAGTCATCAAGGGCCTTCGTGACAGTACCGAATACAGGTGATCTTGAAAAGGAGGGTTGAAATGAAAAAGTACGAATGTACGCTTTGCGGCTATGTCTATGATCCTGAGGTAGGGGACCCCGACGGCGGTATCGCAGCGGGAACAGCTTTTGAGGATATCCCGGAGGATTGGGTATGCCCTCTCTGCGGCGCAACAAAGGCTGACTTCAAGCCGGTAGACTGAAAAAAAGACAAGAGCCTCCGCTGAAGCGGAGGCTCTTATTTTGCCAAAAGAACCGTCCCCGTGTCACTATGTCATCAGAACTCAGGCTCGATAAGCCCGTAGGTATTCTTGTACTTCCTCTTGTAGACCACATTCACTTCGTCCGTCTCGGCATTCCTGAACACGAAGAAATTGTGGCCGAGAAGCTCCATCTCAACGCAGGCATCCTCGGGATACATGGGCTTCAGGCCGAAGTGCTTCGTGCGGGAGATCTTCACCTCGTGTGCGTCTTCGTCGCTGTCGGAATAAAGCACGTCCTTCTCGATGAAATCCTCGCTGAAGTAAGCCGCTTCCTCCGTATCCTTCGCGCCGCTCTTTTCCTTGTCTATGATGCGTTTACGGTAGCGGCGGAGCTGGCGCTCTATCACGTCAACAACAGCATTGATGCTGTCGTACATATTGTCCGTGACTTCCTCTGCCCTTATCACATGCCCCTTTACCGGGATCGTCACCTCGATCTTCTGGCGCTCCTTTTCGACGGAAAGAGTGACATTGCAGATCGCGTCCTTCGTGAACATCCTCTCAAGCTTCGAAAGCTTTGATGTGACAGCATCCTTGAGACCCTGTGTGAGCTCTATGCCCTTGCCTGTGATATTGATTTTCATATTGGTTGGCTCCTTCCATTGAAAAGATGTATAATAGTTTGCATGAAAAGATGTATAGTGAACGACAAAAATTATTTGTCATTCACTATAATGCCTCCGGCGGATGCGCACGGATTTTGATTGGAAATTTGCCGCTGAAGCGGCCAAAATCCGGCGCAGCAAACGCCAAAGTAAAAAGAACTTTGTCGTTTGCTATAATATTATAACATAATCACCAAAAAGTTTGGCACATTAAATGGAGAATAATAAAAAAACAGCTCTTGTCACCGGTTCATCCCGCGGCATTGGCGCCGCGTCAGCGATCGCTCTTGCGCGTAAAGGCTTTTCAGCGATAGCGCTGCTTGCCGGAAAAGACAATGAAGGACTGCTGAAGGTCAAAGGCGAAATAGAAAAAAACTTTCCGAAAACGAAGGTTCATAAATACCTTGGAGATGTTGCAGACGAAGCCTTTGTGGATTGTCTTTCAAACGATCTGCTTGAAAAAGAAGGCAAGCTTGATGTCCTTGTGAATAATGCCGCCATATCTTTTAACGGTCTTTTACAGGATATGACCTTCGCTGAATGGAAGCGGATAATTGATGTAAATCTTTCAAGCCTCTTTCTTACATCGAGAGCGTTCATCCCTTCCATGCTGAAAAACAACGGCGGAAGGATAATAAATATCTCCTCCATGTGGGGGCGGGCCGGCGCCTCATGCGAGGTTGCGTATTCTGCTTCAAAGGGCGGTGTGGAGGCGTTTACAAAAGCCCTTGCAAAGGAGCTTGCAAGAAGCAATATTGCTGTGAATGCCATAGCCCCCGGAGTTGTCGACACAGTAATGAATGACAATCTCTCGCCTGAAGAAAAAATAGAGCTTGCTGAAGAGATACCCCTCGGACGTTTTGCAACGGCTGAAGAAGTAGCAGACCTTGTGAGCTATCTTTCAAGCGCGCCTTATTATCTCACGGGGCAGGTCATAGGTATCGACGGCGGTTTCATATGAAAGGAAAACTATGGACGAAAAAAGGAATTCAAAGCACCCCTCCATACTGAGTCTGAACGACGCGCCTCAAAAAAATACAGACAGGGCCTCCTTTGTCTGTAAGGGCTGCGGCCAGACCTTTTCAAGGCTCACTGCCCAGGGCTTCTGCGAGAAATGCGCTGATTACGAGCTCTACAAAAAGGTGAAGGAATATGTCCGCGCTCATGACAATGTGAATGAGTGGATGGTGGCGGATGTTTTTGACATCCCGGTCGAGCGGGTGAAGAACTGGATAAGGGAAGGTTATCTTTCCTACAAGGATCAGAAGAATGTAACTCCGATCTATTCCGGAGGCTCAAAGCTCAAAGGAACCTTCAAGGACTCGGGCGACGGGCACGAAGGCTGGCACAGCGACGGAAAATGAAAAACCTTAATCCTCCATCGCCTGCATAAAGGAGAGTGTAAGCTCGGGAGCGTGCATGGCAAGGACACGGAGGATGTTGTGGAGGAATGTGCCTGTGAACAAGAAACGGTAATATCTTATATCTATCGAAGCACAGTAAACAAAATAATGGATGAGCGGGCGGGCGCTTTTTTCAAGCCTTTCTGCTTCATCCTTTTTTAGTTTTATGTCCGGATCCTTTGAAAGCCTGTCGATCACGGCATCAAGGATCTCTTTTTCCACATAATGTCTTCCTCTTTCACCAAGGAATCTGAGATTGAGATAAAACTTGACCTTCACAGCTCTTATCTCAAGCAGCTTTGAAAGCTCGATCAGGTTCTGCCTTATCTTCAGCTTCTTTTGAAGCGGCGCTCCGAGATAGGCTCCCGAAAGAAATGAAAAGCTCTCCTGATAATGAGCAAAA
>CACYBK010000032.1 GCA_902772635.1 uncultured Lachnospiraceae bacterium
CCACTCCGATCTGATCCCGCTCCACCAAGCAGCTATGGAACGCTTCTTCTTTTCCTTTGCTTCTGCCATGATGAATACCCCTTATTTCGTTTCCTTGTGCATCGTGTGCTTTCTGCAGAAGGGGCAGTACTTCTTTGTCTCCATCCTGTCGGGATGCTCCTTCTTTTCTTTCGTGGTATTGTAATTTCTGTGCTTGCATTCTGTGCACTCGAGAGTGATCTTTGTACGCATAATCCTACCTCAGATACCTTCCATGTTTGTTTGCAAAAAAAATAAACGCCCAAACGCGCTTGAAGATAATAGCACGCTCAAAGCGTTTATGTCAACCGGTTTTTTTGAATTATCCTTCCCCGGAGAGAAGCTCTGCGAAAGCATCCTGCGGAAGCGGTTTGTAAAAATAATAGCCCTGTATCATATCACAGCCTGAATAATACAAAAACGCATGCTGCTCGGCAGTCTCAACTCCCTCTGCAACGACTCTCGCTCCGATACCGTGGGAGAGGTCTATGGTCGATCTGATGATGGATTCCGCCTTCTGGCTCTTCCCTATCTTTCTGACAAAGCCCATGTCAAGCTTCACTATGTCAAAGTCAAAGCTTTCAAGAGTTGAAAGTGAAGACATCCCGCTGCCGTAGTCGTCAAGAAGTATGGGTATCTCAAGTCTCCTCATCTGCCGGAGGAAATCCATCGCCCCGCTTTCAAGCGCGGCATAGGCGGACTCCGTCACCTCAAGCCTGATAATGGAAGCAATATCTTCATTATTTTCCGCTATCTCAGAAAGATGATCGAGAAGAAGATAATCATAAAAATCTATCCTCGAAAGGTTCACGGAAACAGGCACTGTCTTCTTTCCGCCCTTCCTCCTCGCATTCTGAAAGTTCGTGACCTTTTCTATCATATAGTCATCCACCTGGGATATCTTCCCCGAATTTTCAAATGCGGGGATGAACTCACCGGGCGAAACCATTCCTAGTGTATGATGATCCCAGCGGACGAGAGCCTCCGCGCTTATTATCTTTCTGGAACAGGCATCCACGATGGGCTGATAATATGCCTTGAACTCGTCGTTTTTGATGGAGTCCTTGAGATCCGAGATGAGAAGCCCCTGCCTCAGATAATTGACTCTGATCTCTTCATCATAATAATTCCACGGACGGACGGAATCCTCCCTCATCAGCTTTTCCGCAAGCTTCGCGCGATCGGCCATATGTATGGGGGACTGTGTCCTGTCGTCTTCCAGGAGCCTGTATATCCCGAGCCTTATCGTAAAGGAAAACTTCTTGAAGCGCTCCTCATAGGTGTCTGAACAAAGCTCCTTGAGATTCTCCTCCGAGAGAAAGCTGTTGTCTACGAGCATTATGAAATGGTCGCTTTCGAAACGGCTCAAAACAACAGGCTCAAGATATCTCTTCAACCTGTCACGAAGCTGGAATATGACCATGTCTCCGCTCTGCTCTCCCAGGACCTCGTTTACGGTCTTGAAGTTTTTGATATTTGCGTAAACTATAGAGCAGCCTGCGGAAATATCAAGCTTGGGGAGTATCTCCTTCATCCTTGCGATGAAGCCTTCTCTTGAAAAGACATCCGTCATCCAGTCGCGGTTCGCCATGGCGGTGGATTCATATATAATGCAGAAGGTCCTTCTTCCGTTCAGGAAATTTCTTCTCATCCTGAGGTTTTCGGTATGGATCCCGTCGGGCATCTCAAAGTGGAAGGCGCGTGCGAATTCACCGTCGTGCTCGATCTCTTTTGTAACAAAGTCCTTCTGTGTCTCAAGCCTGATCTGCTCTTTTTCGTTTTCGATCACGAATCTGCCCGTGATCATATCGATGAGGGTCCTGTAATCGGACAGTTCCTCGCTTATCCCGAGGGATCTGAACCTGTCGCTTATGTGTTTGAAGCTTATCTTTCCTTCTTCCCTGTTTGTGATCTCAAATACGAGCTCATACCCGTCTCTCATGACGGCCGAAAAGATGTCACTGTCTATACAGGTACTGATGTGCCGGACCGTTTTGTTCTCGATGACATCACCCTCACCGAAGAACTTACACTCACCGTCCTTTATGATGAAGTAGCTCCCGTCCTGTATGAAATAAAGTTTCCGCCCGGCGCTGTCCTTCAGCAGTATGTCATCAAAGAAGGAAAGCCCGTCGAGTATCTTCGTCCGAAAATAATTGCTGTGAGGAACAATATTGATATCGGTAAGACCAAGTCCTTCGCCTTCTCTTGAAAAGCCGGGATCCACCGCCTCTCCGGGAAGCTCCGGTATAAGATATACATTTTCCGCGGCATTTACCGAGCCTGCGGAAAGGCCAATAACTACACCGTCAAAGTCTTTGAGGAGCTCTTTCAGTCCGATCTCTTTAAAAAATCGGTTCTGCGTCGGAGCATGCCCGCCGGAAAGGTAGATCACATCAGCCCCTTTTACAAGCTCCGCTGCAAGCCCCATCGTGCTCCTGTCAAGGATCACGGACTCCCCTATCGAGAAGCCTGCAACAAGCAGTGCGTTTATGAGTCTGGCCTTTACCTTTCTTGTATTTTCATAATCATCGGGATCGGAAGCAATGAAAAGAAAACTGCTGTCCGGCTTCCATACAGACAAAAGATTTGAAACAAAACCATTTTCATCGATTATCGGCGATATATCACTGTCGGAATAATCCATATATTCCACAAAGCTGCTTGTCAGAAAGGTCACCATAAATCCGATCCTCCCTTCTTAGCCGGCGCATAAAAAGCGCGGGTTCATGTAACAACACCCGAGCCCATTTTAACATATATTAGAAAAAATTAACAGTCCTAGTGTGTCACTTTACCATTTCCTCCTGAGTATAATCGGTATCGAGCGCTATCTGGAGAGTATGATCGGGATATGCGCTCTGAACCTCTTCAATGACCTTCTCATATACGTCGCTTCTCTTCTTCGCGTCAAAACTGATCACGACATCAAAGCGGATCGTCTTCTCTTCTTCGTTCAGATAAAAGCCGTGCATCTGAAGGACATAAGGGATATTCATCACGATGCTCTTTATATTCTCCCGTACTTCGATCGCTTCGGGATCGGAAGTATTTATCGAATATATACCGATGGCCGTAAGTATGACATTGTATTTGTAATAGATCTCCACCGTGAGCTTGCGGTTCAGCCTGTCTATATCCGAAGCCGTGAAGGTATCCGGAACCTCGATATGAACTGAGCCGTTTCTCGTGTCCGGACCGTAATCGTGGATTATCATGTCATAGACGCCCGAGATCTCGTCATGCGATAATAATGTCTCTTTGATCTTCATCGCAAGTTCAATGTCAGCGGGCTCGCCCAATATCTTTGAAAGCGTCTCACGAAGCATTTCAAGTCCGGACTTGATGATGAATGCGGAGATAATGGCGCCAAGCCAGGCCTCGAGCGAAAGCCCGAAGATCAGGAATATCGCGGCTGAGACAAGAGTCGACGCAGAGATAATGGAATCCATCAAAGCATCCTTCCCGGAATTGATGAGGGAATCCGAATTGATCTTCTCGCCGACAGACTTCACGAAACGTCCGAGAATGATCTTCACGAGAACAGCAGCTGCGACTATTATCAATGAAGCGACAGAATAATCGGGGATGTCGGGCTCTATTATCTTTTTGATCGACTCGATCATCGCCGTCAAGCCCGCGTAAAGGACTATCACGGAGATGACCATCGCGCTCAAGTATTCTATCCTGCCGTGTCCGAAGGGATGCTTCTTGTCGGCGGGCTTCTGTGCAAGCTTTGCCCCAACTATGGTGATGACGGAGCTTGCCGCGTCGGAGAGGTTGTTCACGGCGTCCATTACGATGGCGATGGATTTCACCGAGAGCCCTACAATGATCTTGAATACTACAAGGAGCACGTTTGCAAGGATGCCGATGATACTCGTCTTTACTATCTTTTTGCTTCGCTCTGCGGCGCTCGTCGCAGCCTCCTGCTTCACATATGTATCTCTTTCCATATCCTCGAGCATTTCCTACCTCCGGTAACGTTTGAAAAAAAACGGAAACGTCAGAAGAATCGCCTTCACAACATTATCGATTATCATCATATACCAAACAGAGGAAAGTTCAAAGGAGAAAAGATTGATCCCGATGGCGCAGCCCGCTATCCTTATCCCCCACATGGAGATAGTTTCAACGACAAAGGGCCAGAGCGTTTTGCCCGTGCCGTAGAAGATGCCCTCCATCGCGACCATGAGCCCGAAGAAGGGCTCCGAAAACGCGACCAGCCGAAGGCAGTGGGCGCCGAGGCTTATGACTTCAGAAGACGGAGTAAAGAGGCTCATCAGAGGTCCTGCCGTAAAGAATAATGTCACCCCGGTCAAAAACATCAGCATTACCGTGAAGGCAACGGTTATGATACAGTACTTTTTCTTTTTTTCGGGATCGCCCTCCCCGATGGCAGCACCGATCAATGCAGCCGAGGCTGTCCGAAGGCCGTAGCCGGGAATGTAGAAGATAGTCTCCGCGTTTACAGCGATGGAATGCGCCGCAAAGACTGTTGTTCCCATCCTGCTCACGAGTGCAGCAAACACCACATAGCCGAGGCATGAAACGACGCTTGAAAGTACGAGCGGAAGAGCCACCTTCGTATACTCTCTTACGATAGCCTTTGGAGTTTTTTTGAACAGCGAAAAAGAGCCCTTCTTGGGATTCAAAAACTCAGTCCGTCTGAAGAGGATAATGGTAAGGATGCCTGAAAGCGTATATGAGATCGCGGTCGCGATGGCAGCGCCCGTGACGCCGAGGTTCGCGGGATAGATCAGGATGAAGTCGAGCACTATATTTACGATATTTGAAATGATGCTGATCTTCATCGGGTCCTTCGTGTTCTGGACCGCCCTTATTGAAGAGCCGAGGATCGCGGTGATACTCCTGAATATCATCGGGAGCGAAATGATGGCGTAATATATGGACGCCTGCTGCCTTATATCTTCCTCCGCGCCCATCCACACAGGGATCACGGGTGAGAGCAAAAGCGAGACCGCACCTATTATTATCCCTGAAAAGACAGAAAGCTTTACTGCAAGATGAGACAGGTGCTTTGCCTTTCGGCGGTCATCGGCGCCATACGCGTTTGAAATAAGCGACAATATCCCTGTCCCGAGCGCGTAGATGACCGCACCCGTAAGCCAGCCTATGGTGGTCGTGACGCTCACGGAAGCGGTCGCCTTTTCGCCGAGCCGCCCCACCATCGCGGTATCCGCGTATTGAAGGAGAGTCGAGAGGATCTCCTCTGTCATGGTCGGGATCGACAGCGCGAAAAGAGTCTTTATGAGCTTGCCTGTTGTTTGTACCTCAATTTCTTTTTCCATAAAAAAAAGTCCTTCGTGCAGGATTCTTCCTATCCTACACGAAAGAATGGTTTTTCTCAACCGGTCTGGCTGGTCGCCTGCTTCCTGCCGCCTCGCATATTTCCATTGGGAGCCATCTGACCGCCGAAGTTCTGGCCGTCAGGAGCCTGTCCGCCGAATCCATGACCATCGGGGGCCGTCTGGCCCCCGTTTGTATTTCCTTCAGGCATCGTGCCGTTTCCCATGTTGCCGCTCTGCATCCTTCCGCCTCGGCCGCCGCCTCCCATCATCATGGAGTTTGTAATGGAGGTAACCTCAGAGCCGTTTACTGTAACAGTTCCGCCGTTCAGTTCTCCATTGCCGTCAAAGTCGAAAGCGAACTGTGCCGTGATATTTACGATTCCGCCGTTTATAATGAGGTCGCCGTTTGAGTCGAGCGCGTCCGTGTCGCCGGTGCCCATCGTGATATTCAGTGTGCCGCCGTTTATTGTGATCGCTACAGGGATGTCTGTAGTATTTGCTGTAGCATTTACGCCGTCGTCTGAAGCCTGGATATCAAAGGTCCCGCCGTCAAATACCACATTTGTGCCTTCCATTGCCTCTCCTGCGTTTATCGTGAATGTTCCGTCCGCGAATGCAAGATTGTCATTTGCTTCAAAGCCCTTCTTCGCTGCAGTGATCACGTATGTCCCGCCCGTCACGATAAGGTCGTCCTTGCTCGATACGGCATTCTTTGCTTTTGATACTATTGTAAGCGTTCCTGTTCCGTTCAGCGTCAGGTCTGACTTTGAGAAGATCACGGCGTCCGTATTTGTGTCGCCGTCGCTTGTGAAGGTTCCATTTACGGTAAGTGTGTTCTCTGAGGATGTAGTAGTAACGAAGACCTTGTCGGCAGTCTTTACATAAATTACGGGAGTCGATTCATTCGTGACTGTCACACCGTCGAGGACCAGCTGCACCTTTGCGTCTTCGGGCGCCGAGACTATGATCGTCGATTCAGTGACGTTTCCCTTTATAATGTAAACGCCTTCCTCAGTGATCTCTACATTCTTCCCACTCTCAAGGTTGATCGTCTTCGCACTCGATGTATCCGC
>CACYBK010000033.1 GCA_902772635.1 uncultured Lachnospiraceae bacterium
GTATATATGATTGAGCTGCGCGTTTCTCCAAAGGCTGGGATTGGCGGTATCCGGCGCATCCTTTTCAAGGAAGGCATAAGCCTTCTGGCTCCAGGCAACCTTGCCGGTATTTGTTTTGATCTCAAGCTCGGCGGGAGAAACGATCAATCCTCTCTTCGCGTTTTCCAGCTCACTTTTGTCATCAAAATCAAGTAGCGCATATACCTGTTCATTTGCGTCAATCGTATATTGCGTTGCCGCTTTGACTTCGGTATTAAGCCCCGGATCAGTCCAGGATGTTTTTGTTTCGTCTGTACTTTGCTGCGCGGAGTCAGATGAGGACTTCCCGCCCTCCTGCGCTGCGCTGCATCCGCCAAGTACCATAGCTGCTGCTGCCAGAATGGCCGCAAATCTCATTGGCTTCTTCATCATTTCGATCCTCCTTCTCCTGAATGTTGGCGGGTGTGACAGGGAACATGTCGCCACCCCTCTTAACCCCGTCCCCTACTTTTTCCGGCACAAGAACAGGATATTTGAATCATAATCCGCGGGTCCCACAACAGGCTTGATCTCCCGTTTCATCCTGCTGCCGCGGATCAGCTCAACGGCAAATCCGTTCTTTTCCAGAAGCTTCCTGCTGTCCCTGCCGAAGATGCGCAGGTGATCCGTCTGGCCAAAGGCTGTGCGTCGGGCTTCCTCTGTAGTCTTTGCCGCATCCTCATAAACAGTCCCAAAGCCCTTGTCTATCGGAAAAGACAATATGCATATCCCCTCCGGTCTCAGGATACGCCTGAGCTCTGAAAGCGCCCTTGAATAATTCTCCACATGCTCCAGTACATGGTTGCAGATGATCGCATCCTCAGATCCGCTCTCCAGGCCCGTATCCTGAATATCCATCCTGCATTCCGCTTCCGCGTAAAGGTCAGCCGAAACGGCGTATATCCCTTTTCTCTCATACCATTTTTTCATACAGTCCTCAAGCGCAAAATGCAATATCCTTTTCTCCCGGAAAAGCTCAATATGTTTCTCCATCCATGAAGCCAGGATCCTGTGCCTCGGAAGGGAATAGCATACAGGGCATATGACATCCTGCGGGAGCTTCTCGTACCTTGCAGTATCTACCTCCCGGTTATTCTGCCTGAAGCTGCCTTCAATAAACCTGTCAGTCCTGTTGCCGCAGCAGGGACAAAAATATTTCTTCTTTTCAAGAATCTGGATCCTTTCTTCATGCCATTTCTGGATATCCCACTGATGATTGAGCGAACCCTCGTGGCGGTTCACGACCTCCTCATGACGGTTCACTACCTCCTCGTGCCGGTTCACTACCTCTTCGTGCCGGTTCACCACTTCTTCGTGCCGGTTCACAACCTCTTCATGACGGTTCAGTACCTCTTCATGGGACCGCAGCGCCTGTTGATGCGCATTCACCATATTGACAAGCTGATCGATATCTCTGTCCGATGAAGCAGGGATCACTTCAGACAGCCCTTTGGCCGCCTTCTTTCCGGCAAGATCGGGATGGATGATATGCTCGGCAAAGATATGCTGCGTATAGATATCCTCTGCAAGAGCCGGAAACATTTCTCCTTTCTTATGCTCCCTACATGTGAGCGAAGCCTTCAGCCGGGAAAGCTCTCCGTTAAAGAACGCGACCATCTTTTCTGTAGTAAAGCCTTCTTCGATCCTTTTCCTGCAGCTTTCCGAAGCTGCCTCCCGGCGGTCTTTGTCATCAAGATAATCTTCAATAGCCTTCACATAGAGCCTGATCTCCTCTTCCGGAAAAAAACGGGCATTATAATCCTTTGTCTCATCCTGGAGCAAGGGTATCAACGCCCCGACTTCATCATCTATCAGATCCCGCTGTCCGCCTACATCCGCGCTTATTACGGGAACCCCCATGGAAAGGGATTCGTAAGCCGTCAGTGTCAGTCCTTCGCTCAGGGAACAGATAAGAGTCAGGTCGGCATCCATATAATAGGGCCTTACCTCCTCGGCAGCCCCCACAAACAGGACATTATCAGAAAGCTGATGAGTCTTCACATACCCTTTCATCCTATCGAGATCAGCCCCGTCACCCACCACCACAAAGACAGCCTCCGGCCTGTCCCGGCAGACTCTTTCCGCGATCTTCAGCATCAGAAACGGGCGCTTTTGAGGACATATACGGCAGGGAAATAATATGACCGGCCTGCTCTTTTCAATAAATAGCTTCTCCCTGAGTATCCCCTTTCTAAGCCTTCTCCTGTCATAATAATGCTGATCGATCCCAATGTGAACGGTGGTGACCTTCTCCTCTTCCAATCCAAAATCCCGGACCAGCTCCCCGGCGGTCACTGTATTGCACACATATGTATGATCGATAAACGGAGCCATCACCCCTGAGAGACGGGCGTATCCTCCGCCTCTCCAGAATCTCTCCACCATGTGGATATAATCGAGAACTATGATATCCGGATGCGTTGCCTTCAGCCACGGCAGCATATAATATCCTGCCGTCGAAATATCAATAAAAACGATATCTATAGACCTCGACCTGATCAGATAGCTGACAAACTCCGGAAAATCCACGATATCCATGAAATTCGGAAGATTGAATATCTCATCGCAGGCTCCTCTTGCCCTCTGAAGCCATTCATTGTCACCCTTAAGCGTTGTAACGACAGAAACATTGAACAGGCTTCTGTCAAGTCCGCCTGTCAGATCGATATTGAATTTGTCGGCACCTCCTCTGGAAAACCAGTGAAGAATGAAGAGGACATTGGTTTTATTATCATCATTATATTTTTTGCGGGAGAAGTCGGATCGCACGGGACCGTGAAATGACATGCCTTTTGGCTCCTCCCCCGGGAACATGACCCCTTCTGCCGGAGAGTAGACGTCCTTTTTGATCTCTTTGATAATGTCGAGGCTGTCCTGCTTCAATACCGCATCTTTGTTGATCCGGTCCAGCACTCCGCCTTTACGGCGCCTGTACCAGCAGAGCGTTTCCCCTCTTGACTGCACAGGAAAACCGCCTGCTGCCATCAGCCTCAGCCACAATGCCCAATCCTCATAATAATCCTTTCTGATCTCTGGGTATGATCCTGCTTTTTCCAGCCATTCTTTCCTTATCAAAGCTTCCGGGATCAGCAGATTTTCTTTAAGCTCTTTTTTTCCGTCAAAGGGAATATCCACAAGATATTCTTCCCTGTCAAACACACAAAAGGCCGTGCACGCCCATGCGGCCTCCGGGTTCTTCAAAAGCATCCAATAGCAGTATTCAAGATATGTAGGCTCGATCAGGTCATCGGCATCCAGGATCTGGATCAGGCCGGCCTTCGCATTTTTTATCCCGAGATTTCTGGCAGAAGCGATCCCTTTGTGTTCCCCCCGGATCGTTTTGATCCTTTGATCGAAAGCCGATATCTCTTTAAGAACAGTGATGGAACCTTCATCATCAGACCCGTCATCCACGATTATCCATTCAAACCACGGAAATGTCTGATCCAGCACACTTTGGCAGGTTTGCCTGAGAAAACTCCCGTCATTGTAGAATGCTGTAATGATAGAAATAAGCGGTTCTTCGGCTCCGTTTTGGACCGGTGCGCCTGTGCCTTTTCTATTTGATCTTCCGGGCTGCTTTTCAAAATCAAATTCTATAGCCATCTCAATTTCCTTTCACTGTTTTTTCCTGCGATCCTTCATTCGATGCCAAAGGCGCTGTGCCACTGCCCTTCGCTTTGAACCGACAGGCAGGAAAAACCTCACCATTCTCCAAAACAGCGGCTCCCTTGTTTCATTTGTATGTGATGGAGACGGATTTCTTTCGCCGAGGAAACCCCTTTTTATCCTGTGAAGAAGTACCGGATAAAAGGGTGAAACCTTCGCCACCTGCCAGAAATCGTCTGCCATGTCACAGTCGGCAACATCCCATGGCTTCTGGTATCCCGCATAATGCACGATAAAGGGATCTTTTCTTGCCTCCATGTATTCCAAAAAGAGCCATTGCGGTGCCTTGCTCATGATCTGCATCCGGCTCCGCCCTTCAAGGGGCTCTCTCCAATCCATCAGGACATTCCATTTCTGAGGCAGATAGAATACCCTTCCTTTGAAGAGTATGTTCAGCACATCCTGGTCATGGCATCTGAAACTGTCACTTGCTGCCAGTGACAGCATTTTTTCGCTTGTCGTATATTCACGGAGCTTTTTCAGGTCTATGATCAGAACGCCCGCCTGAAAATAAGAATAGATATCGGAAAGTCCAAGCTTTTCACCCGCATACTCTTTCCAATCATTCATGCCGCAGCCGCTCTGCCCGGCCACGTCAATATCCCGGACCGCGCCTATGACAGCATCTTTTATATCGAGATCAAAAAGACCTGCGATATCCTTTTTCACCACAAGGTCACAATCCAGATATATTATCCTTTCATATCCGGGCATGAGCTCGGGGATCGCCAGCCTGTAATAGGTCTCCGCTGATAGATGCTGATCGAGAAACAGCTCATAGCCGCGTAAAAGCTTCCCGGCCGGAAAAAAACGTATGCTGATATTGGGATCATTTTCTGCGGTACATATCCGTTTTCTGTTGTCAGGAGTGATCTCATTGCAGAGAATGATGATATCATATGTCCGCTTCATATCCCCGCAAAGGGCGATAGAACGTATCGTCACATCAAGATAAGGTGAAAAGTCATTGTTTGCCGCAAGTACAACAGGAACCGCATCCGCCGCAACAGGCCTTATGATAAGCTTGGGTTCGGTGTCCAAAAAAAGGGACTTGTTCATCTCAAGCGTTCTTACATCGGGATCCCGTTTCAATCTGCTGTAATAGATCCCAAAAAGCCGCTCTGCGATATATCCCATTACTCTTGCTTCGAAGATATTGTAATTTTCAAGGGAAAGGCGCCTTTCCGTTTCAAAGAGGATATCAAAGAGCCATGAGGCGTAGGAATCAAGTATATCCCTTCTCATGATGAACATATTGCACTCATAGGAAGTTGTCCCGTGAAGATAATCCCTCACGTCTTCCTCATATTCCGGATATTTTTCCAGAAGCACTTTTGCCGCTGTATCAAGATCCTCAATATGATGATCCTTCCCAAGCCGGTAAGAATCATAAACATTTTCCGGTATTTTTCCGTTCTCGGGCAGATAAAAATGACGCCCCTTCACCGTGATCACATCATACTGCTTCACCGTATCCTGTATTGTCTTATCATCGAGCCCCATCATCGAAAGGGCGCGGTCATCGGGTCTTTCAAATACAATATTCCCCCAATTATCCTCCTCTTTTTCAACCTCCCTCATCGCAATATATCTTCTGTAATGAAAAAAACCGATATGATCTGAGTCAGAATTCTTCCAGGCCCAGTAAAGCGCGGTAAGCTCGCAGTAGAAGGGATTTTTCAGGGAAATATTGTCCCCGGTATCATCCCCGACAAAGCCTTCGATCCTGTGATCTGCTTTGGCAGCGCCGACCTGTATCGGACAAAAGGTACTTAAGGGGGGAACAAAGCATTCCTTGTGGGATGCGATATATATTGTCACATTCTTCTTATCATCCATTGTTTTCATATCGCTCAATTATCCCTCTTGCTTCTCCATCGGCTACCATGTTTCCATGATCAAGCCATATGACGCGCTCACAGATATTTATGATCTTGTCATCGGAATGGGAAACAAAAAGGATGGTGGTCCCGCGTCCGATCAGCTCATCAATGCGCTCATGGCACTTTGCCTGAAAATCCCTGTCCCCTACTGAAAGTATCTCGTCTATGATAAGGATATCGGGGTCATAGCAAGTCGCTATTGCAAAGCCCAGTCTTGCAACCATCCCCGTAGAAAAATTCTTGAGAGCTACATCCTCAAATTCTTTCAATTCCGCAAACTCCATTATATTTTCATATCTGTCACGCATTTTGCTCCTTGAAAATCCAAGGATAGCGCCATTCAGAAAAACATTCTCCCTTGCGGTAAGGTTGTAGTCAAAACCCGCTCCGAGCTCAAGCAATGGCGCGACCTTTCCACGGACGCTGACACGTCCCTTTGTCGGCTTCAGCACGCCGCAGACCATCTTCAAGGTGGTGCTTTTTCCGGAACCGTTGTGCCCTATCAGGCCTACTCTCTCACCCCGCCTGATCGTAAAGCTCAGGTCCTTTACCGCCCAGAATTCCTTAAAAAGCAATTGCCTTTTTACGAGCCTGATCACATATTCCTTCAGGCTGTCAACCTTTTCCCTGCTCATATTGAACATCATCGAAAGATGATCCGCCTCTATTACGATATCAGGTTTTTCTTCTAAACTCCCGTCCATAGCTCTTCCTATAAATACAATACAAATTTGTCCTTGGTCTTGTGAAAGATAAGCCCGCCCAGAGCAAGCATTATTATCCCCGGCAGCAAGCAATACAGGTTTTCCATAACCCCGGGCACTTCCCCCAGCATGATCACCTTCCTTGCGTACTCTATATACATCGAAAGAGGATTTGCCCTGACTATCCATTTCGCCCAATCGGGAACGATATCGACGGTATAGAAGATCGGGGTCATATACATCCATGCCATCAATATAACGCGGTAAAGCTGCTCTATATCCCGGAAGAAAACATTCAAGGCGCTGAGCGCAAATGACATCCCCATCGTGAACAAAAACAGGTAGAATATCGCGACCGGAAAGAGCAGGATCGTAGGATATACCCTGGCACCCGTGATGATCATCACGATCAGAAGAGCAATCGCCGAAAACACAAAATTGACGAGTGCCGACAGATTGACGGAGATCGGGAACACGGCTTTGGGAATATAAACCTTGCGGATCAGCGAACTGTTCCAAACCATGGCATTCAATCCGATAGTAGTGGCTGAGGAAAAAAAGCCATACATAATATGCCCGATGATGAGATACAAAGGATAATTTTCAACCTGTGACCTGAAGAAATTCAGGAACACAATGAGCATGACCCCCATCATCAAGAGGGGATTGAGCACAGTCCATGCGATCCCGAGGATCGACCTCCTATATCGGAGCTTTATATCTCTTTCCACAAGCTCCCTCAATATGGGAAATACCCTGGAAAACAAATTCAGATCTTTCATTTGAAATGTACTGCCGCCATGCGAAGTGCTCCGTACCAGCCTGTTTTCTCATCTCTCCATCCGATCTCGATGAGATGATCTCTCTCGGCGGCATCTGCGGTGAAGTGATGGGCGCCGGCACCGAGAGCATTGGGATTATAAAGCCTGAAAAGCGCGACCGTCTCTGACTCTTCTGAATACCAGCCTATGCCTTCATCATTCCAGCCGACTTTGATGAGAAAATCCCTTTCCTTGACATCAGTTGTGTAGTGATGATCTCCGGCGTTTGGATTGTAAAGGCGATAGACCGGGATCTTTGACTTTTCCGGCGCGTTCCATGCAACGCCCTCATAATTCCAGCCAAGCTCAACAAGGTGGTCTTTCTCCTCGACATTGCCGGTAAAGAAATGCTCACCGGAGTTGGGGTTGTAGAGCCTGTGCATTTCTATGAGTTCAACCGGATCTTCAGGATTCACGGGATCTTCGGGATCCACGGGATTCACGGGATCTTCGGGATCGCCGTTTTCAATGCTTTGATCATAGACGATGGCATAATCCGAAAAA
>CACYBK010000034.1 GCA_902772635.1 uncultured Lachnospiraceae bacterium
GCGTAGGAGCTTACGGAGAGTTTGATCTCATTCATTATCCTCTCCTTTGTGTCATCATCCTTTTTCACTCCGCCCTTCAGGACTATATAGGCACGAACCCTCTGTACACGGCGGGGATCCTTGACTCCGATCACGCAGCAGGAGTCCACGTCTGCGCAGGCGTTGATCGCCCGCTCTACTGATGTGGGATAAACATTGTATCCGTTTGTGATGATCATCCTCTTTATCCGCTGCCTGAAAAAGACATAGCCGTCTTTGTCGATCACCCCGAGATCTCCGGTGTGGAGCCATCTCACACCGTCTATGGTCTCGATGGTCTCTTCTGTCGCCTTTTCATTTTTGAGATAACCAAGCATCACGGTGGGGCCGCTGATCACGATCTCCCCTTCCGTATCAGGCGGAAGAACATCCATAGTTCCGGGCTTTACTATGGCATATTTCATATCAGGGAAGGGAATGCCTATGCTCCCTTCCTTGTATTCATCACGGGGAGTGACACAGCTCGCGGTAACGCATTCGGTGAGCCCGTAGCCCTCACGGACCTGGATTTTGGAATTATGCTCCTTAAGGAAAGCATCGACCCTTTTTTTCAGATCGACGGACAGCGTATCGCCTCCGCTGTAAAAGCCCTCGACATAGGAAAGGTCAACGCCCTCGAGCGCGGGGATATGGAGAAGGGCATCAAAGATGGTGGGAACGCCCGCGATGTAATTCGGCTTTTTTTTCCGCATGGCATCAGAAAAGGCCTTTTTGCTGAAGGCGGGCATCAGGGTACAGCAGATGCCCTGCATCATCGGGACATGGATCCCTATGGCAAGGCCGAAGCCATGAAAGATCGGAAGGATGCCAAGGACCTTCATTCCCCTGTCAAAACGCGTGCCGAGGGCCTCTACTGCCTGAGTGCACTCGGCATTTATATTTTTGTCTGAAAGCATTATTCCGTGAGGCGCTCCGGTGGTACCGCCGGAATACAATATCAGAGAGCATCTGTCGGGATCGTATTTTGCAGGTTCCGGGGCTTTTTCCTGATTTTTCAGGACGATAAAGAATTTCCAGAGCATTACCTTCATCTTCGAGTCCACTTCCCGGGGATCCGTCACATGAAGACCCGGGTATTTCAGGTATTTGAGACCCTTGTTCAATGTATAAAAGGGGATGAGCCTCTTCGGAAGGTCGTCCTGCATCCTTGTTACGAGGACCATGACGTTGTGGTTCGAGTTCATCACGGCCTTCGCCACCTTCTCATAGAAGAGGTCGATCGTGACTATTATCTTGCTCTCGGAGAGATTGAGGTAATAGGTGATCTCGTTTTGTGACGAAAGGGGATGGACCATGTTTGCGATGGCGCCCAGACGGTTTACGGCATAGAGGGCCGTGAGTGCTGTCGGGGTGTTTGGAAGACATATCGTGACAGCGTCTCCCATGCCTATCCCGCAGCAGGAAAAGGCGTCAGCCGCCCGGTCTATGTCGCGAAGGAAGCGGGAGTAGCTTATCTTTCTTCCGTAAAATTCCAATGCGGTATCGTCTGGATATTTGGAGGCTGAGGCCGCGATCGCCTGATAGAGCGTGATCTCAGGATAATCGAGATGATCCCGCTGCCTGTAAGGATATTCTTTTATATGCTGAAGCTGTTTTTCATCCATTTTCTGCTTTTACTCCTTTGTGCTCTATTCTCTTCCAGGCTATGTCGTGCTTGAAAGCTGATATGACTGTACAGAAACCAAGGATCACCATGAATATCGGGAAAGTGAAAAATCCGTTTGCCGTCCCCGTTACGCCCGCGGCCTTGAGGAAGATGAGTTCCAGAAGCCATGCGAGAGGGAAGGAGAGGAGGGCGGTGAGCAGGGTGAAGAACAAGGCTTCCGGGACCATAATGATAGAGTATACCGTGGAAACAAGTCCTGCAACCGTTGCTACTGCGCCGAAAACAGAGGACAGGAAAAGCATGAAAAAGTCAAAGAGCAGCAGCGAAGGTCTTTTGCCGAAGGCCTTCCTGTATTCGCGGACATACTTCGGCAGAACCTGGAATACTCCGGAGCACCATCTCCGAAGCTGGAAATACATGGTGCGAAGATCCGACGGCTGCTCGTCATAGACTACCGCGTCTATTGAATAATGGATCCGGTTACCCTTCAGGACACGCTGATGTGAAAACTCCATATCCTCGGTGATCGCTGTTGTTTCAAAGCCGCCATCCTCTACAACATTTTTTCGAAGAACGAGACCCGTTCCGGTAAGCTGGCAGTTGAAGCCTCTCTTTTCTCTCGAGTACTGGAAGATATAATTCTGAAATACCCAGTATATCGCATACCAGGAGGTGACGGCTGTTCTGAACGGTTTTCCGGCTTTCCGGTTGCCCTGTATGATATCATCTCCGGCTGCAAGACGCTTGTTCATCTCTTTCATGAAGGTGGGGATCGGGATATTGTCGGCATCAAAGAACATGAAGGCATTATGATCAAAGTCCCTGCGGGCAAGCAGCTTTTCAAAGCCCCATTTCAGGAGCTGTCCCTTTCCGGGGGGAGTATCGCCGGTTCTTTCAAGACAGGTCACAAAAGGGTAAGCGGAAGCGATCTCCTTGGTCCTGTCCGTACAGTGGTCAAGAAGAAGATAGACATGATATTTGTCCTTCGGATAATCCTGTCCCTCTATCGCGTTGAGAAGGCCTGCTATAGCGCCCTCCTCATTTTTTGCGCATATTATGACGGCAAAGGAGTTCCTTTCATCGGTATCGGGATAAACCTTTTTCTTCCGCGGAAGCCCCAGAAGTATGATGAAAAAGCTCCAGATCATGAAAAAGTAATTCGGTATCTGGAGTATGAGAAGTACCAGTATTAAAGGATTTGAGACCGCGAAATTAAAGGAATAGGCCAACCAGTCAATTACTGATTCAAACATTAATGTTCAATACCTCCTAGTCAAAAGACGGTTTTGTATTCTACCATAATTTATGGGACTATGCTATAATTGTTTTCGTGTGTCGCGTTTTGACAGGATTATTACGAGGTTTTGCTATGGGTTCAATAATGTGGCTCGTGATGATGGCGGTATTTCTTCTGCCGGTGATCATCAGGCTGATAACGGAAAATCGTCGGGGAAAGCCTTCGGGCGATGAACCAAAGGAAAAGAAGACAAGGATATTTGATGAGGTGAGTGCAAAGATGAAGAGCAAGGCAAAGAAGATCACGATAGGGGTTATAATAGCGGCGGCGGCCGTTGTCATATTTATAATGTGCCTCTACGCGCAGGACGCGGGCGAGGTCGCTGTAATAAGGAATCTCGGCGGTTCGCTCGGAGGCAGCACATCAGACGCGGGCTTCCATCCGAAGGCACCCTGGCAGTCTGTCATCAAATATGACACAAGGAACAATGTAATTACCTTCTATGGGAACAACACAAACTATTCCTACAACGGAGGGAGCGCCGAAGGCCCCGAGGTCACGATCAATGATTCATCGGGTGCTACGGCAAATATCGATATCCAGGTGAATTATTCCCTTGAGCCCAGATACGCCGAGGATCTTTACAGGGACTACGGTACACAGGAGTCCTTTGTAAGAGCCGTTGTCGCTATCGATTCAAGGAGCGTTCCAAGAGAAGTTGCGGGCCGTTTTTCCACCCTTCAGATCCTTACCGCAAGGAGTGAGATATCAGATGCCATCCAGGACGCGCTTTCCGAGAAATGGGACAAATACGGTCTCATAGTCGAGGACGTCTCTGTTCAGGATGTGCGTTATTCCGAATCGATCACAAACGGCTATGCCGAGGCGCAGGCCGCGGAGATCGCGAAGCAGAAGGCGAGAAATGAGCAGGAGACCGCCAAGGTCCAGGCTGAGACAAAGAAGGTCACGGCCGAGGTCGATGCTGAGACCAAGAGGATCCAGGCCGAGGCTGAGGCAAACGCCAACAGGATAGTCAATGAGTCCCTCACGGACAATGTCATCAAGCAGCATTATATCGAAGCTCTCCAGAGCATAGGAGAGAAGGGCAATCTCGTTGTGGTTCCCGAGGGCAGCCAGCCCATAGTCGGAAATCTGAACAGTGCAGCGGGGCAGTAATGATAAAGCGTTTCAGGGCATATCTGTCATTCACGCCGCTGTCCTACAAGGTTGTGATACTGCTTTTGTATCAGGCAGGACTCCTATTGTTCAGGGTCTTTACGCTTCTGGCCTACAGGATAATAGGAGTGCCTGATTCA
>CACYBK010000035.1 GCA_902772635.1 uncultured Lachnospiraceae bacterium
CAATTCTTGCGAAAGACACTTTAAATTAAGCTCATATGAGGTATCTCTGTTCTTACAAATCCGACCGTAAATTTACGCCGTCAAAACATGGAATATTCCTTGCTTTTTTACATCTCATCCCTTATAATACAGATGTAAAAGTCTATTTTGGCTGTCCGCATGGAGGCGGGCAGGAGATCAGAAGGCAAGGCCTTCTTATATCAAAGGAGTGATCAATATGGCATTTACGATCAATTCAATGGCTCAGTCCGGTACAGGCTTTAATTCCCTCTTTGGAGTATCAGGATCGAACAATTCCGCGAATGGTATCTATTCCCTTCTCGGAGATTATTCATCCATCAAGAAGGGTTCTTACGGAAAGCTCGTTTCAAAATACCTTTCCGAAGCCGATGACAGTAGTTCAAAGAAGTCATCGTCAAAAACTTTAAATGACACAAAGACGAAGATATCAAGCGATGCCTTGAAGCCCAATGCCGCCTATACCGCGCTTAATGACACGAAGGCGCTTCAATCCTCTATCAAGGCGCTTTCAAGTGAAGAACTTTACAAGGACGGGGCGGATTCAGACAAGCTCTATGAAAAGGCAAAGGCTTTTGTGGACGACTACAATGATCTTCTCGATTCGGCAGGCAGGTCAAGTGTCAGCGGACTGAAGACCAATGTGAATTCGATAATCTCAAGGACAGCAGCTGAAAAGTCGAATCTCGAGGGCATAGGCATTACAGTGAAGTCCGACAATACGCTTTCCATTGACAAGGACAAGTTCAATGCCGCAGATACTTCCGATGTGAAGAAGCTCCTCGGACAGACAGGCGGCTATGCTTCCATGGTAGGCGTGAACGCAAACGGCGCTGAGTATTATGCCCAGGCAGCAGCTTCATCAGGCAGTCTCTACGGTAATTCAGGGTCATACAGCTACGGAAGCTTCGGTTCTTCATTTTCGGTTTATTCATGATAGTTATTGTGCTATAATTCCTCCGGCGGTTTTTGCGACCGCCGGAGTTTTTTTTCTGTTTTTTTAAAGTGCAAGGAGGTTTCTTTTGGAGCTTTTGTCTTTATCGAAGGTGCTTTCGGAGAATTCTTATCCCGGAAGAGGAATAGTCCTTGGAATGTCTGAGGACGGAAAATATGCAGCAGCTGCCTATTTCATTATGGGCAGGAGTGTAAATTCAAGGAACAGGATATTTGTTACCGAGGGCGAGGACCTTAAAACCCAGGCGCATGATCCCTCAAAGATGGAGGATCCGAGCCTCATTATCTATTCTCCTGTAAGAGTGCTTGATGATTATACCATAATCACGAACGGCGACCAGACTGATACGATATATGAAGGAATGAAGGCCGGAAAATGCTTCATGGGCGCGCAGAAGGAGAGGACCTTTGAGCCCGATGCTCCGAATTACACTCCCCGCATTTCGGGACTTATGCATGTAGAAAACGGGAAATACGATTACCGCCTCTCTATATTAAAGACTGATGAAGGCCGAAGCGAATGCACCGTAAGGCAGCTCTTTGCCTATGACACTCCCTTCCCCGGTGAGGGCAGGTTCATCCACACCTATATAGGTGACGGGAATCCGCTCCCTTCATTTTCGGGAGAACCGGAAAGGGTGGATATCAAGGGAAATCTTGATGATTTTACGGATCTCGTCTGGAATTCACTTAACTCCGAGAACAAGGTCTCTCTCTTTACAAGATTTATCGAGATAGCCACGAACAAGGCAGAGACCAGGATAGTAAATATAAATGCATGAGTAAGGAGGGACAAAATGCAGGAGATAGAACTTAAATATGGCTGTAACCCGAACCAGAAGCCTTCAAGGATCTTTATCGAAGGCAGGGATCTTCCGGTAAAGGTCCTAAACGGCCGCCCGGGGTACATCAATTTTCTTGATGCCTTAAACGGCTGGCAGCTTGTAAAGGAGTTAAAGCAGGCAACAGGCCTCCCCGCCGCGACATCCTTCAAGCATGTTTCACCTGCGGGAGCCGCTTGCGGCGTTCCTCTTTCTGATGTGGAAAAGAAGATATACTGGGTCGATGAGCTTGATTTTGAGCTTTCTCCCCTTGCAAACGCATACGCCCGCGCAAGAGGGGCGGATAGGATGTCATCCTTCGGGGATTTCATCTCACTTTCCGATGTATGCGATGTTTCAACCGCAAAGCTCATCAAGCCCGAGGTATCAGACGGCATCATCGCTCCCGGCTACGAGCCCGAAGCGCTTGAGATACTGAAGGGAAAGAAAAAGGGCGCCTATGCGATAATAGAGATCGACAAAGACTATGTTCCCGAGCCTCTTGAAAGGAAGCAGGTCTTTGGCATTACCTTTGAACAGGGCAGGAACGAGCTTTCGATCGGTCCTGATTTCTTCTCGGATGTGGTCACGAAAAACAAAGACCTTCCCGATGATGCAAAGCGCGACCTTGCGGTTTCGATGATCACGCTGAAATACACCCAGTCAAATTCCGTCTGTTTCGTAAAGGGAGGACAGGCGATAGGCATCGGCGCCGGACAGCAGTCAAGAGTCCACTGTACCCGTCTTGCGGGCTCAAAGGCCGACAACTGGTATCTGAGACAGAATGAAAAGGTACTGAACCTTCCCTTCAAGGAGGGAGTGAAGAGGCCTGAGAGAGACAATGCCATTGATTATTATATCGGGAATGATGATGAAGATATATTGAAGGACGGCGTGTGGGAGACCGTATTTTCAAAGAAACCCGAGAGGTTCACAGCTGCTGAAAAGAGAGCCTGGCTTGATACCATGAGCGGTGTCTCCCTTGGTTCTGACGCCTTCTTCCCCTTCGCTGACAATATCGACCGCGCGGCAAAGAGCGGCGTGAAGTATGTTGCCGAGCCCGGCGGCTCAGTAAGGGACGACCTCGTGATCAAGGCATGCGATGACTACGGCATGGTGATGGCATTTACGGGGATTCGGCTTTTCCATCATTGATATTCAATCTATAAGCTCAAATTTCCGGGAGGATTCGTTTTCAAAAGTCCTCCCGGTTTTTTTTGTGAGCAGGAGCCTGAATATGTCAAAGGCCAGGCTGTCCTTTTTAAGAAGCCTTTCTGCCTCCGGTGAAAGCCCACACTTTTCCGAGAGAGAAGCAAAGACAGGTATGTTCACATTCTTAAGAAGTTCAGAGGCATTTTTCTTCATTGCAAGAATATGGATATAGGGCGAACAGCCTGTCTTTTCAAGTGCTGTGATGTCCTCATTTCTTATATCAAGGACAATGTGCACAAGACACCTCGTAATCCTTGACAGCGTGATATTTTTTGTTTTAAGGAGAAGGGCAAAGTCATTAAAACAAAGAAAGCTGTCCCTCAATGAAATTATTCTGTTTGAAAGATCCTCTGAAATATCTGAGAATACCGTGAAATCCTCGTTTTCAATGAGCTTCAAATGAAGGAGGGGCGAAAGGTCATCCTCGAATACAAGCTCTCTTTTATTATATTTTTCTTCGAGCAAGGTTCCTGACTCAACGGGCAGCTGGGATAGCGCGGAAAAGATATTATTATCTTTCAGAGCGTTTCGAATGGAGAACGAGGAGGAATAGCCGAAATTGTCTATGAGCTTGTAGGCATGCCCCTTTCCGGTTCGCCTCAGCGCATGAAAGGAAATGTCTTTGTCCGTCAAGGCCTTCACATACATGAGCCCCAGCATATTGTTCGGGCTGTCGAGAAGGGAAGCATCCTCTCCTGTCTCTTCAAGCGCCTTTTTCATTGAAAGAGGATAAGAAAGACCGCTTTTTTGAGATGCTGACAAAGTCTCTTTGAAAGTATCAGGTTCTTTAGTAAGAATCTCTGAAATTCGGGAAAACTGCCTTGCGTCTGAGTCTTCAGCTCCAAAGACTATATCAGTTGCGCCCAGTGCTTTTGCAAGCGAAACTCCTGTCTTTGCAAAAAGCTCGGCGCTTGCTGTTGCAGCCACGACCGGAAGCTCTACGCAGATATCAGCACCGCATTCGACCGCAGTCCTTGCACGGGCGTATTTTTCAATGATCGCCGGTATCCCGCGCTGTGTGAAGCAGCCGCTCATTATTATTATGATACGGTCTGCGCGAAGGTTTTTCTTCGCGAAATCCAGAAGGTATTTGTGCCCGAGGTGGAGAGGGTTGAATTCCGATATTATCGCAGCTATCCTTTGATCCATGAACTTTTGCTCTCCTTTTTGTACTTGCCCGATAAAAAATCATTAACTATAATAACGCAGGACATTAATTGGCGAAAGCCTGATTAAAAAATATGAGAGGAGAAAACAATGAACGTACTCGTGATAAACTGCGGCAGCTCGTCACTCAAGTACCAGGTCATAGATTCCGTTTCCGAGCAGGTGCTCGCAAAGGGGCTCTGTGAGAGGATCGGCATTGACGGAAGACTTACCTATCAGAAGGCAGGGCTTGAGAAGGAGATCACAGACAAGGCAATGCCTACCCACAAGGAGGCGATAAGCCTTGTGCTTTCGGCCCTTACGAATGACAAGACCGGGGCTCTTAAGAACCTTTCCGAGATAGGTGCTGTCGGACACAGGATAGTCCACGGCGGTGAAAGATTCACGAAGTCCTGCGTCATTGACGATGAAGTAATAAAGGGGGTAGAGGAGGTTTCAGATCTTGCGCCTCTTCACAATCCCGCAAACATCATCGGTATAAATGCCTGCAGGGAGCTGATGCCAAACACTCCCATGGTAGGGGTTTTTGATACCGCCTTCCACCAGACGATGCCGGAAAAGGCTTATATGTACGGCCTTCCTTATTCATATTATGAGAATTACAAGGTCAGGAAGTACGGCTTCCACGGAACAAGCCATTCCTATGTTTCAAAGAGGGTGGCGGAGATAGAGGGAAAGCCTTATGAGCAGGTGAAGACTATAGTCTGCCATCTCGGCAATGGTGCTTCCATCTGCGCCGTGAAGAACGGAAAGTCGGTTGACACCTCTATGGGACTTTCTCCGCTTGAAGGACTTATCATGGGAACCCGTTCCGGTGATATCGATCCGTCTGTGATCGAGTTCATCGCGAAGAAGGAAAATCTTGATATATCAGAGGTTCTCAATATCCTTAACAAGAAGTCAGGTGTTGAGGGTATCTCAGGTGTATCCTCAGATTTTCGTGACCTTATCGCTGCGGAAGGAAAGGGAAACAGGAGAGCGGCTCTCGCTCTTTCTATGTTCTCATACAGTGTTGCAAAGTATATCGGAAGCTATGCCGCTGCAATGAACGGCGTCGACGTGATTGCTTTTACGGCAGGAATTGGTGAGAATACGCCTTCAGTCCGCGAAGAGGTCTGCGGCTACCTCGGCTTCATGGGAGTGGATATTGACGAGAAGGTGAATGTTCACGTTCACGGCGAGGAAAAACTCATATCTGCCGAGAACTCAAAGGTGAAGATCTATGTCATTCCTACCAATGAGGAACTTGCTATCGCACGAGAGACTGTAGCCCTGGTGGGATGATTTTTTAAGTTGACAACGCAGGAAGGGGTTTATATAATTACTTCCGTTGTGTTTTTATGAGATAGAAGGAGGTGAATGGGATGTCGATCTGCCCTAAGAATAAATCATCAAAGGGACACCGCGACCAGAGGAGAGCAAACTGGAAGATGACTGCTCCGACTCTTGTCAAATGCTCGAACTGCGGAAAGCTTATGATGCCGCACAGAGTTTGCAAGAACTGCGGTTCCTACAACAAGAGAGAGATCATTACAAAAGACTGATAGTGTTTTGCACTAAGCGTGACAGTTCTTGAAATGATCCGACTTTCGAAAAAAGCTGATTTTTCATGCTCCGCGCTTATTGTTTGTTGCGGAGCAGTTTTTTTATATTGATGGGATTTTATGGAACGGACTGTAGTAGCAATTGACTGCATGGGTGGAGACAATGCCCCGCTTGAGATAGTAAAGGGTGCAGCAGCTGCCTTATCAAAAAGTGATGCCGTAGAGGTAATACTGCTTGGAGATGAAGGGAAGATCAATGAGATTCTTTCCTCCCTATCCTATGACAGGGGAAGGCTTTCCATCGTTCATACCACCGAAGTCATCGAGACTGCCGAGCCTCCTGTAAAGGCGATAAACCACAAGAAGGACTCTTCCATGGTGAGAGGGCTTTCACTCGTAAAGGAGGGGAAGGCTCATGCCTTTGTTTCTGCCGGGAATTCCGGAGCGCTCCTGGTTGGCGGACAGGCTATAGTCGGAAGGCTTCCGGGAGTCAAAAGAGCGCCTTTTGCAGCCGTGATACCAACTGAAAAGGGGACTTCTCTTCTTGTTGATAGTGGCGCGAATGTGGACGTAAGGCCTGAAATGCTTGTTTCTTTTGCGAAGATGGGCTCTGCATACATGCGCGGAGTTATGGATATCAAAGCGCCTACTGTAGGGATCGTAAACATCGGTGCCGAGGAGGAGAAGGGTAATGCCCTTGTGAAGGAGACCTTCCCTCTTTTGAAGACGGAGAGTTCTATCAATTTCATCGGCTCAGTTGAGGCGAGGGACATAGCCGGGGGCGCCTGCGACGTCATAGTATGCGATGCCTTTGTGGGAAATGTTGTTCTCAAGATGTATGAAGGCGTTGCGAAGGCAATGCTTTCCGCTCTCAAAAAGGGCTTTAAATCGAGCTTCAAGAGTAAGCTTGGCGCAGCGCTTGCTCTCCCCTCGCTTAAGAAGACTTTGAAAAATTATGATGTAACAAGATACGGAGGCGCGCCTCTGCTTGGCATAAACGGACTCGTTGTGAAGACTCACGGGAGCGCGAAGGCGGTCGAAGTCACAAATACCGTTCTTCAATGCGTGACCTTCAGGGAAAATGATGTAAAGGACTTACTTACCGAGGTACTAAAGGAGGTTTGACGAATGGAACTCGAACTTTTGAAGAAGGTAATTGCAGAGGTTTTGAACGTGGATCCCGAGGAGATAACCCCGGACACGACCTTTATAGATGATCTCGGAGCTGACTCACTCGATCTCTTCCAGATCATAATGGGAGTCGAGGAGGAACTTGGCATAGAGGTTGATACGAACGAGGCTGAAGGCATAAAGACCGTCGGAGATGCGGTTGAGCTTATCAAGAAAACCAAGGGCGAGTGATACAAAAAACAAAAGAACGCTTATGAAAAAAACCCTGATGCAGGGCTTTTTTCATTATTAGATATTAGCAGAGGATATTTTGAACAGTCTTTCAATACTTGAAAAGAAAATAGGATACGAATTCAAAAACCAAAAGCTGCTTTTGGACGCCCTTACTCACAGCTCATACGCAAACGAAAAAGGTTTTCCACCGCACTCTGATAATGAACGGCTTGAGTTTCTGGGAGATGCCGTACTTGAACTGTTGTCAAGCGATTTTCTTTATAGAAATTATAGGGAGCAAGGGGAGGGGGAGCTTTCGAAGCTTCGCGCTTCACTGGTCTGTGAGATGGCTCTCTCCGATATCGCAAACAGGATCTCTCTTGGAAAACATATACGTCTTTCCGTCGGTGAGGAAAAGACAGGGGGAAGAGAGAGAAAGTCCATACTTTCAGACGCTCTTGAGGCTGTGATCGGAGCGATCTTCCTTGACGGCGGGATAGAGCCTGCCAAGACCTTCGTTGAAGGCGTGGTGCTCACCGATATCGAAAACCGAAGGCTCTTCTATGATGCAAAGACCATCCTTCAGGAGAGGGTTCAGGCAGAAGGTGCGAAGCTTCACTATGAAGAGATCAGAGAATCAGGCCCTGAGCACAAAAAGGTTTTTGTGATGAAGGTCATGATAGGCGAGAGAGTGATAGGACAGGGAGAAGGCCCTTCAAAGAAGGCCGCGGAGCAGGAGGCTGCATACAAAGGCCTGCTCCTTCTTGCAAAGGAAAAGAAAGATGTATCTTAAAAGCATAGAAATGCAGGGCTTCAAGTCCTTCGCAAACCGCATGGTACTGTCATTTGAGAATGGTATCACGGGAATAGTAGGCCCGAACGGAAGCGGAAAATCAAATATCGCAGATGCTGTAAGATGGGTACTTGGTGAGCAGAGCGCGAAGGAACTCCGGGGCGCATCCATGACTGATGTCATCTTTGAAGGAACCGAGGCAAGACGCGGGCTTTCAAGCGCTTTTGTCGCAATCACGATAGACAATTCAGATCACACTCTCCCGATAGAATATGATGAAGTTACTGTATCCCGCAGGGTCTATAGATCCGGCGAGAGCGAGTATATGATAAACGGCGCAAATGTCCGCCTCAAGGACATCAATGAATTATTCTATGATACCGGTATCGGAAAAGAGGGCTATTCCATCATAGGTCAGGGACAGATAGAGACCATTCTTTCCGGCCGTCCTGAAGAAAAAAGAGAGCTCATAGACGAGGCTGTCGGTATTGTAAAGTACAAAAGACGAAAGACAGAGGCTGAAAAAAAGCTTCTTGCAGAGCATGATGATCTGACCCGCGTAAATGACATCCTTTCAGAGCTTGAAAAGCAGGTCGGTCCCCTTAAAGAGCAATCCGAAACTGCGAAGAAATATCTCCTCAAGAAGGAAGAACTGAAAAAGCTTGATGTGAATCTCTTCCTCATGCAAAAAAATGAGAGTGACAAGGAAAGGAAGGAGATCGACTCCTCGATCGAAAACGCATCGAAGGAGCTTGATGACGCAAACCGTGAAAATGAGAGGATACAGAAGAGCTTTGAGGAAGCGGATGAAAGGATCAAGCGCCTTGATGCAGAGATAGAGGAACTCCGGCAAAAGAAGGAAGAGAGCATCACAAAGAGGGCGGCACTCAGTCAGAACCTTTCTGTTTTGCAGGAAAGAGTCAGAGCTTATGAAAAGGAGGAAAGCAGCTTTGATTCGAGGCTTTCCGAGATCAAGGCAGAGATAGAAGAAAAGAAGTCGTTGCTTTCAGCGAAGGAAGGGGAAGAAAAGGAGCTTTCCCAATCCTTCATCGAGGTTGAAGAGAGGCTTTCAAAGATCACAGCTGACTATCAGGCTCTTGAGGACGAGATCAAGGACAGCAACAGAAAGATAGATGAGAACAAAAATGAGATAGTCCGTATATTGAATGAAAGAGGCGAGATAAAGTCAAAGACCGAATCAAACAAGACTCTTTTGTCCCAGTTCTCGATCAGAAAGTCAAGTCTTTCAAAGAGGATACTCCTGAAAAAGACCGTCGAGGAGGAGAAGAACAAAGAAATCGAGTCTCTGAAGGAAAAATATGAGGACCTTGAAAAAGAACTTTCATCCCTTGAAGATGAAAAAAAGGCCTTGAGTGAGAAGCAGAAGGGCTGGGAGGAAAAGAAGAAAGCTGAAAGCTCTGAACTTACAGCAAAGAGAAACGAGATCCTGAAGATAGAATCAGCGCTTGAAACCCTTTCAAATTATGCCGAGCGCTACGAGGGCTTCGGGAATGCCATAAAAAGCGTGATGGATCGGAAGGACAAGGATACCGGCATCATAGGAACGGTCTCCGATCTCATTACCGCTGAAAAGAAATATGAAAATGCGATAGAAACAGCACTTGGCGGTAATATCAGAAATGTCGTGACAAGGGATGAGGAATCCGCTAAAAAAGAGATCACCTTTCTTAAGGAGAACAGGCTTGGGCGGGTCACCTTTCTTCCGCTTTCAAATGTGAAGGAGCACAGGCTCCCCGATGAAGATGCTCTTTCAGAAAGGGGCGTTCTCGGGCGGGCTTCAGAGCTTGTAAAGATCAAGGATGAATACAGAATTATCGCGGAAAACCTTCTCGGAGGCTTCCTTGTCTGTGACAATATGGAAAATGCCCTTTCAATTCAAAGAAAGTATCGCCAGAATCTTCGGATCGTGACTCTCGAGGGCGAGCTTCTTTCTCCCGGCGGCTCGATAACCGGAGGCGCATTCAAAAAGAATGCCGGGCTTCTCGGAAGGAATCGTGAGATAGAAGAGCTTCAAAAGAGAAAGGATGCTCTTTTGAAGGAAACAGGGGAAAAGAAGAAGCGTATCGAGGAGATAGAGACGGCAGAGGCGTTGCTCCTCGACGACATTTCAGAAAATGAGGAAAAGCTTTCTGAACTTCTCATTTCTCACAATACCGCAAAGATCAATTACGAGACGGCTATTGACAAGAAGAAAGAGGATGAGAAGAGCCTTTCGGAGGTCGAAGCCGAGATATCCGACGCGGATTCACAGATGAAGTCCATAGAGGAGGCAGTGAAGGAATCCGCCATCCTTATGGAAGAGTCGATCCTCAAGGAAAAGGACTTAAACAAAGAAAACGAGGAACTCAAAAAGACTCTTGATGAGAAGACCTATATGGAATCAACCGCTGCCCGTACGATGTCAGAGGTGCAGGTCGAGGCGGAATCCGCAAAGCAGAAAAGGGACTTTGCGAAAAGAGAAAGGGAAAGGCTTCTTGAAGAGGTTACCGCCGCCGAAAAGAGGGAATCCGATCTTATCTTAAGTAAGGAAACCAACAAGAATGATGTTGAAAAGCTTACTATTGAGATAAAACAGGCCGAGGAGATACTTTCACTTTCCAATGATGATGAGAAGACCTTCGAGGAAGGGCGGCAGCAAAAGATAAAGGAGCGCGAGGAATGTGATTCGCATTACAAGGCTTCCTTCAAGGAAAAGGAGGAGGCTTCAAAGAAGATATTCTCTCTCGAGAAGGAGCTCCAGCGTCTTTCCGACAAAAAAGAAAAGATAGAAGAAAGGATTTCGATACGGACTGATTTCCTCTGGCAGGAATATGAGCTGGCTCCGCATGATGCATTATCTTTCCTTGATGAGGAACTGAAAGACAGCCAGAAGGTATCTTCTGATATCAACAAGCTCAAGAACGAGATCCGCCTCATGGGAAATGTCAATGTAAATGCCATCGAGGACTACAAGGAGGTCTCTGAGAGATATGAATTTTTGAAGGGACAGCATGATGACCTGATAGAAGCAGAGGAATCCCTTACAAAGATAATAACCGAGCTCACTGAGGGCATGAAGGAAAAGTTTGAAAAGGGCTTTTCTGAGATCCAAAAGGAATTTGACAGAGTCTTCAAGGTACTGTTCGGAGGCGGAAAGGCGGAGCTCTCTCTTACCGATGAAGAAAATCTTCTTGAGAGCGGTATCAGGATCACCTGCCAGCCGCCGGGAAAGAAGCTTCAGAATATGATGCAGCTTTCCGGAGGCGAAAAATCGCTTACCGCGATCGCCCTCCTTTTTGCGATACAGAGCCTTAAGCCCTCGCCCTTCTGTCTTCTTGACGAGATCGAGGCGGCGCTTGATGACAGCAACGTTGACAGGTTTGCAGAATACTTGCACAAATTGACAAAGAATACCCAGTTTATTATCATTACCCACCGAAGAGGCACGATGAAGGCGGCGGACAGGCTCTACGGCATTACAATGCAGGAGAAGGGCGTATCCACGCAGGTCTCTGTAAGTCTTGTGGAAAATGATCTTTCGGATTGAATTATGTTTAAATTGTTCAAAAAAAAATCATCGGTAAAAGAACCAGAAGAAGTATCGGAAGAAGTATTGGAAGAAGTATCTGAAGAGGCATCGGAAGAGCCATCTGAAGAAGCATCTGAAGAGGCATCGGAAGAAACATCTGAAGAAGTATCGGAAGAAGTGTTGGAAGAGACATCTGAAGAGGCGTTGGAAGAGGTATCTGAAGAGGGATCAGAAGAAGCATTTGAACAGGAATATAGCCAAGACAATAAAAAGAAAAAGAAGGGCTTTTTTAAAAGGCTGTTCAAAGGGCTTTCAAAATCAAGATCTAATCTTCGGCAGAGGATGTCCTATGTCTTCGGACTGAACCAGATCGATGACGACTTTTATGAGGAGCTCGAAGAGGTCCTGATCACTTCTGATATGGGCGTTTATGCCACTGAAGAGATAATGGACGAGCTTCAGGAGGAGATCAGGAAAAGGAAGCTCAGGAAGCCTGCGGATTCCTATGAGGTCCTGAAGGAAAAGATAAGGGAAAAGATGGCGGTTCCCGAGGATGCTTATCTCTTTACCGAGCAGCCCTCCGTTGTTCTCCTTGTCGGAGTGAACGGTGTTGGAAAGACCACTACTCTGGGGAAGCTTGCGTCAAAGCTGAATTCTGCAGGGAAGAAGGTCGTGATCTGCGCTGCAGATACCTTCAGGGCGGCGGCAGGCGAGCAGCTCGCTGTCTGGGCGGAGCGGGCAGGCTGCCCTATCATCAAGGGCGCTGAAGGAACGGATCCTTCATCAATACTATATGATGCCATAAATGCTGCAAAATCAAGGCAGGCGGATATTCTTCTCGTAGATACGGCCGGACGGCTCCACAACAAGAAGAACCTGATGAGCGAGCTCTCAAAGATGTACCGTGTCATAGAGCGTGAATACCCTGATGCGATAAAGGAGACTCTTCTCGTACTTGATGCTGCGACCGGACAGAACGCTCTTTCCCAGGCGAAGGAGTTTTCGGAGGCTGCGAACATCACCGGCATAGTGCTTACGAAGATGGATTCCTCCGCAAAGGGCGGGATCGCTGTTGCTGTAGAGCGTGAGCTTTCAATACCCGTGAAATACATAGGAGTCGGAGAGACGATAGAAGATCTTTCGAGATTTGATCCCGATGACTTCATAGAGGCTCTGTTTTCGTCCGACAAGGATAATGATAATGATAATGATGCGGAGGATGATCTCCCCCGGAATGAAGAGGAATGAAGATGCTTACAAAAAAGGATTTTGACGAAGCTTCAAAAAAGGTTTCAGAAGTAACAAGTGATACAAAGCTTATTTTCAGCGATTATTTTTCAAATCTCTCAGGGAACAATGTCTATCTGAAGCCCGAAAACATGCAGGTCACAGGAGCCTACAAGGTCAGGGGTGCATATTTCAAGATAAGCACATTGACAGATGAACAGCGTGAAAAGGGCTTGATCACAGCATCTGCCGGAAATCATGCCCAGGGCGTTGCCTTCGCCGCGAAGAAATACGGGGTAAAAGCAACTATCGTGATGCCTACGACAACTCCTCTCATCAAGGTGAACCGGACAAAGGCATACGGGGCAGAGGTGGTTCTCTACGGTGATGTCTATGACGAAGCTTATGGAAAAGCCCTTGAGCTCTCAAAGGAGAAGGGATATACCATGATACATCCCTTCGACGATCCCGCTGTCGCTACGGGGCAGGGAACTATAGCGATGGAGATATTCAGGGATCTTCCTCTCGTTGACATTATCCTTGTTCCGATAGGCGGAGGCGGCCTTGCCACAGGAGTATCTACACTTGCAAAGCTTCTGAATCCGAAGATCAAGGTGTACGGGGTTGAACCGAGCGGCGCTGCCTGCATGAAGGAATCCCTATCAGCCGGGCATGTAGTAACGCTTCCGGGAGTAGATACGATAGCAGACGGTACTGCAGTGAAGACTCCCGGTGAGAACATCTTCCCCTATATCCAGAAAAACATAGACGATATCATCACGATAGATGATGACGAGCTCATAGTCACATTCCTTGATATGGTGGAAAACCACAAGATGATAGTCGAAAACTCGGGGCTTCTTGCTGTTGCGGCCGCTTCACATCTCAAGGAAAAGGGAAAGAATGTGGCGGCGGTGATCTCCGGCGGAAACATGGACATTATCACAATGTCTTCTGTCGTTCAGCACGGTCTCATCATGAGAGACAGGATATTTACGGTTTCAGTCCTTCTTCCGGACAAGCCCGGACAGCTTGCAGCTGTCGCTGATACGATCGCAAAGACACAGGGCAACGTCATCAAGCTTGAGCACAATCAGTTCGTTTCAACAAACAGGAATGCGGCAGTAGAACTTCGTATCACACTCGAAGCATTCGGAAGTGAGCACAAGGAAGAGATAATGAAGGCGCTGGACGAAAAGGGCTACAGGCCTAAACTCGTCCGGGCAAGCCTTTAATGCGATAAAAAATAACAACAGAGGTATCAGATTTGGCAAACACAAAAGACAATTACGGGGCCGACAAGATCACTGTCCTTGAAGGACTTGATCCGGTAAGAAAGCGGCCCGGCATGTATATAGGTTCAGTCACCCAGAAGGGACTGAACCACCTTATTTATGAGATAGTTGACAATTCAGTCGATGAGCATCTTGCGGGCTATTGCAATACCATAAGCGTGACTCTTGAAGCCGATGGAAGCTGCACAGTCTCAGATAACGGACGGGGTATCCCCGTCGGAATGCATGAAAAGGGAGTTTCCGCGGAGAGGATAGTATTTACTACTCTTCATGCCGGCGGAAAATTTGATGATTCGGTCTACAAGACCTCAGGCGGTCTTCACGGAGTAGGATCTTCTGTAGTGAACGCGCTCTCAACCTATCTTGATGTTGAGATCTGCCGCGACGGAAATGTATATCATGACAGATATGAGCGGGGAATTCCTGTCGTAAAGCTCGAGAAGGGCCTTCTCCCCGTGACGGGAAAGTCAAAGCAGACAGGAACAAAGGTGAATTTCCTTCCCGATCCCGAGATATTTGAAAAAACGCGCTTCAGGGAGGACGAGATCAAGAGCCGACTTCATGAGACAGCTTACCTCAATCCCTCGCTTACAATAGAATACGAGGACAGGCGTGAAAATCCCGAAAAGATCACCTTCCACGAGCCTGAAGGAATAAAGGGCTTCGTCCTTGACATCAACAAAAACTCTGAAAAGATCACGGATGTGATCTATCTCTCGGGAGAAAACGAGGGTGTGAAGGTGGAGATAGCCTTCCAGTTCGTTAATGAATTTCACGAGAATATACTTGGCTTCTGCAACAATATATTCAATGCCGAGGGCGGTACCCATCTTACCGGCTTTAAGACAGCTTTTACCCAGGTCATCAACAATTATGCCCGCGCTCTTGGAAACTTGAAAGAGAAGGATCAGAACTTCAACGGAGTTGAGGTCCGAAACGGTATGACTGCCGTAGTTTCGATCAAGCACCCAAATCCCCGGTTTGAAGGACAGACCAAGACCAAGCTTGACAATCAGGACGCAGTAAAGGCTGTTTCAAAGGTCACAGCTGATGAAGCCGTGCTCTTTTTTGACCGTAACCTTCCCGTTCTCAAAAATATCATCGCCTGCGCTGAAAAGGCGGTAAAGATCAGAAAATCGGAAGAACGGGCAAAGACCAACCTTCTCTCAAAGCAGAAGTTCTCCTTTGATTCGAACGGAAAGCTTGCAAACTGTGAATCCAGAGACCCTTCAAAGTGCGAGATCTTCATAGTCGAGGGAGATTCCGCCGGCGGATCGGCAAAAACAGCGAGAGACAGGAACTTCCAGGCCATCCTCCCGATAAGAGGAAAGATTTTGAATGTCGAAAAGGCCTCCATGGACAAGATACTCTCAAACCTTGAGATCAAGACTATGATCAATTCCTTCGGCTGCGGCTTTTCAGAGGGATACGGAAACGACTTTGATATCAAAAAGCTCCGCTATGACAAGATAATAATAATGGCAGATGCCGATGTCGACGGGGCACATATCTCAACGCTTCTCCTCACATTATTCTATCGATTCATGCCCGAGCTCATATATGAGGGACATGTCTATATCGCGATGCCGCCTTTATATAAGGCGATCCCGAAAAGCGGCAGGGAAGAGTACCTCTATGATGACGCTGCCCTCGCAAAATACAGATCCCGTCACAGCGGTCCTTTCACCCTTCAAAGGTACAAGGGACTCGGAGAGATGGATCCGGAGCAGCTCTGGGAGACTACGCTCGATCCTGCAAGAAGGAAACTGAAAAGAGTCCAGATAGATGACGGGAGACTTGCCTCCGATGTCACCGAGATGCTGATGGGAAATGATGTGCCTCCGAGGAAGGCCTTCATCTATGATAATGCAAATAATGCGGAGCTTGATATTTAAATATGGCTGTTAAAGAAAAAGAAAAACCCGTTTCGGGAGAGATAATAGAGACTGAATACTCGTCTCTTATGAAAAAATCCTATATAGACTACGCTATGTCCGTGATAATAGCCCGCGCCCTTCCTGATGTGAGGGACGGGCTGAAGCCGGTGCAGAGGCGTACCCTCTATGACATGTATGAGCTTGGCATCAGATGGGACAGACCCTATCGAAAGTCGGCCCGTATAGTCGGAGACACCATGGGTAAGTACCATCCCCACGGCGACAGCTCGATCTATGAAGCCCTTGTCAATATGGCGCAGGACTTCAAGAAGGGGCTTCCTCTTGTCGACGGCCACGGGAACTTCGGCTCAATAGAGGGCGACGGTGCTGCAGCTATGAGGTATACGGAGGCGCGTCTTCAGAAGATCACGGAGAAATATTATCTTGGAGACCTTGACAAGGCGGTTGTGGACTTTGGACCAAACTTTGATGAGACTGAAAAAGAGCCGACCGTCCTTCCTGTCAGGATACCGAACCTTCTTGTAAACGGAGCCGAGGGTATAGCAGTCGGAATGGCGACCTCTATCCCTCCTCACAATCTTTCAGAGGTAATTGACGGCTGCATAGCCTATATGAAAAATCCTGACATGAATACGCAGGATATGCTAAAACTCATTCAGGGACCCGATTTTCCCACGGGCGGGATAGTCTGCAACAAAGAGGAATTATTATCGATCTATTCCACAGGTGTCGGAAAGCTCCGTATCAGAGGAAAGGTTGAGGTAGAGAATGCGAAGAACGGCCACACGAATCTCGTTGTGACAGAGATCCCTTATACCATGATAGGAGCCGGTATAGGAAAGTTCCTAAATGATGTCGCCCATCTTGTGGAGACCCGCGAAACAAATGATATCACGGATATATCAAACCAGTCCTCGAAGGAAGGCATAAGGATAGTGATAGAATTGAAGAGGGGAGCGGATGTTGAAGCCGTAAAGAACCTTCTTTTCAAGAAGACCCGCCTTGAAGACACCTTCGGTGTGAATATGCTGGCGGTCGCTGAGGGAAAGCCCGAGACTCTCGGCCTTGTTCCTGTGATCAGAAAGAGCATAGACTTCCAGTTTGAGCTGATGACGAGGAAGTACACGACATTACTTTCAAAGGAGAGGGAAAAGAAGGAAATACAGGAGGGGCTGATCGCAGCCTGCGACTGCATAGACCTTATCATCGAGATACTTCGTGGGTCAAAGACGAGGGATCAGGCGAAGATGTGCCTTGTCTCCGGAAATACGGAAGGGATCAGGTTCAAAAGCGACAATTCAAAGAAGGCGGCCTCAAAGCTTTCATTTACCGAGCGGCAGGCCGATGCCATCCTTGATATGAGGCTTTACCGCTTGATAGGGCTTGAGATCGATGCCCTCAGGGCACAGTTTCAGGAGACTATGAAGAATATCGCTGAATACTCCGATATCCTCTCGAACCGCGCCTCCATGGCGAAGGTCATAATAAATGACTTAAAGGCCATCAAAAAAGAGTTTGGCTATGAAAGAAGGACCGAGGTATCTGAAGTTGGTGAAGCGGTGATAGAAGAAAAGCCGCTTGAGGAAACTGAAGTTTACGCCGTGATCGACAGGTTCTTCTACGCAAAGGCCATAGATACCGCAACCTATGAGAGGAACAAGGAAGCGATAGATTCGGAGTCACGCTATGTGATAAGGACTACAAATCTTTCGAGACTATTGATCTTTTCCTCCGGCGGGAATATGCATGTCCTTAAATGCATGGACCTTCCCCAGTCGAAGCTCAAGGACAAGGGAGTTCCGATCGACAATATCAGCACCTTTGATTCAAGCGTCGAGGACTGCCTCTATATAGAGTCAATGGACGAGGTCATACCCGGGCAGCTTATCTTCCTGACAAAAGACGGAATGATAAAGAACGTACCCGGTAGCGAATTTGATGTGATGAACCGAAGGACGGTCGCGTCCACGAAACTCCTTGAAGGAGACAGCCTCGTTGCCGTTCTCCCCCATGATAAGGACGGGAATGCTACGATAGTCATCACTTCTGAAAAGAATTATCGCCTTAGGTTTCTGCTTTCAGATATCCCCGAAAAGAAGAAGAATGCTGTCGGGGCAAAGGCAATGGCACTTTCAAAGGGCGACAGGATAAAGAAGGCCGAGATACTGTCAGGTGATTCAAACAGCACATTGAAGATCGCCGGACGCGCCACAAAGGGGACAAAGAGATAATATGGACGGACTTAAAAGATGGGCACTTCTCAATGTCCTGTTGGCTGTATGCCTTTATTTCGTGGTCTATACGATATCCGGGGTGGTAACAAGAGACTTTCTCCTTGAAAGCCATGGCTCTGCCTTCTGCAATCTGATCTCGGCCCTCGTAACATTGCCATTCATTATCTTCTTTTTCTACCGCACTGCAAGGATGCTGCCCTTTACGGTACCGGGAGAGCTTTCTATCCGTGAAGGAGCAGCAAAGAAGTTTTTGATATGCTTACTTTATATCGCGATCATCGCTGCTTCATCGATAGCCTTGAACCTCCTCTTCACAAGATTTCTTCCCTTCCTTCAGACTGAAGGCTTTTCTGAAGCAAGAAACGACCTGATGGGCGGGGAACTTTTTGTTCTTATCATGTCAAATGTCGTGGTTTCGCCGGTCCTTGAGGAGCTACTTTACAGGGGAGCAGTTCAGAGGAGCTTTGAAGCGGCGATCAATCCGACAGCGGCGATCTTTCTTTCCGCAGGGCTTTTCGGTCTTTTCCATTTCAACCTTCTGCAGTTTCTTTATGCATTGTGCTGCGGCATCATAATAGGTTTTTCCTACAAAAAGACAGGAAATATTCTGGTTCCCATCTTCGGTCACTCAATAGCGAATCTCGTAGTCGTTCTTCATTCTATTCTATAATTCTGCACAATAGTCATGCGGCTTTTTTGTGCACATTTTCGGTTGCAAATTGAACAACGGAAAACTATTATATCTTTTGTCGATTAGCACTCCGTTCGATTGAGTGCTAACAAAAATCAAGATCATAGAAGGAGGCTCTTAAATGAAATTAGTACCTTTATCCGACAGAGTTGTTCTTAAACAGCTCGAGGCGGAGGAAAAGACAAAGTCAGGCATTATCTTAGCGTCAGGTTCCCAGGAAAAGCCCCAGGAGGCAGAGGTTATAGCGGTCGGCCCCGGCGGGATGGTTGACGGCAAGGAAGTCACAATGCAGGTTAAGGAAGGCCAGAAGGTCATTTATTCAAAGTATGCAGGGACAGAGGTCAAGCTTGAGGACGAAACCTATATCGTAGTAAAGCAGAATGACATTCTCGCGATCGTAGAAAAGTAATAAAGAAAGGATAATCATCATGGCAAAGGAAATCAAATATGGCGCTGATGCCCGTGATTCACTCAAAAAGGGCGTTGATCAGCTTGCAAACACAGTTCGTGTGACTCTTGGACCGAAAGGAAGAAATGTTGTTCTTGACAAGTCCTATGGCTCGCCGCTCATCACAAACGACGGTGTGACCATCGCAAAGGAGATCGAGCTCAAGGATCCCTTTGAGAACATGGGTGCCCAGCTCGTAAAGGAAGTAGCTACAAAGACAAATGATGTTGCCGGTGACGGAACTACAACAGCAACAGTTCTTGCTCAGGCAATGGTTGACGAGGGCCTGAAGAATCTTGCCGCAGGAGCAAATCCCGTTGGATTGAGACGCGGAATGAAGAAGGCTACCGAGAAGGCTGTTGAAGCTCTCGTAAAGATGTCCCAGAAGGTAAAGGGTAAGGATCAGATCGCGCGTGTAGCTTCTATTTCGGCAGGCTCTGACGAGGTCGGAGAGATGGTTTCCGACGCGATGGAAAAGGTAGGACATGACGGCGTCATTACCATCGAAGAGTCAAAGACGATGCAGACAGAGCTTGACCTCGTTGAAGGTATGCAGTTTGACAGGGGCTATATCAGCGCTTATATGTGCACCGATATGGACAAGATGGAAGCAAATCTTGATGATCCCTATGTACTTATTACTGATAAGAAGATCTCAAATATCCAGGAGATCCTTCCCATACTTGAGGAAGTTGTAAAGCAGGGCGCAAGGCTCCTCATCATCGCTGAGGATGTTGAGGGCGAGGCTCTTACGACACTCATTTTGAACAAGCTCCGCGGAACCTTCAATGTAGTTGCAGTAAAGGCTCCCGGCTATGGCGACAGAAGGAAGGAAATGCTTCAGGATATCGCGATCCTTACAGGCGGACAGGTCATTTCTTCAGAGATAGGTCTCGAACTCAAGGATGCTACGATAGACCAGCTCGGCCGCGCAAAGTCAGTAAAGGTCGACAAGGAAAACACCACCATCGTTGAAGGCGCAGGCAAGAAGGCAGATATCGATGCCCGTGTTAAGCAGATCAAAAACCAGATCGAAGAGACGACATCTGACTTTGATAAAGAAAAGCTTCAGGAGAGGCTTGCAAAGCTCGCCGGCGGCGTAGCCGTGATAAGAGTCGGTGCTGCTACAGAGACCGAGATGAAGGAAGCAAAGCTTCGTATGGAGGATGCCCTTAATGCTACCCGTGCGGCAGTTGAGGAAGGTATCATCGCAGGCGGCGGTTCAGCCTTCATCCATGCCGAGAAGGAAGTTGCGGCTCTTGCCGATACCCTTGAAGGCGATGAGAAGACAGGCGCGAATGTAGTTTTGAAGGCTCTTGACGCTCCTCTTTACTACATCGTAGACAATGCCGGCCTTGAAGGCGCTGTCGTTATAAACGAGGTTAAGGGCGGTAAGGCAGGCTTCGGCTTTGATGCCGCAAAGGAAGAGTATGGCGATATGATAAAGAACGGCATCCTCGATCCCGTAAAGGTTACAAGGACCGCTCTCCAGAACGCTACAAGCGTATCCTCAACGCTCCTTACCACAGAGTCAGTGGTTGCAGATATCAAGGAGCCCACACCTGCGCCCGCAGCTCCCGGCCCTGAGATGTATTGATTAAAAGGACTTACATAAATATTTGCTCAAAGTCCCCCGGAGATCATTTTCCGGGGGATTTTTCTATTGTTTTTTGGCAATATTTTCAAGTGATTCAGATTGATATTTCAGTATTTTTCTGCAATAATCCTTAAAAGAAAAGGATTTTTATTTTTTTTCATATGAAGAATTCTGTCCAAAAATTCAGCGATTTTTCCCGGAGAGATCTTCTCGTCCTGATATGGCCGCTCCTTATTGAGCAGCTTCTTTCTGTTGCCATGGGCTTCATGGATACCCTCATGGTCTCGGGAGTAGGAGAGGAGGCGGTTTCCGCAGTTGGTCTCGTTGATTCCCTGAATAACCTCTTGATCCAGCTTTTCTCGGCTCTTGCAGGAGGCGGTGCTGTGGTATGCAGCCAGTATCTCGGGAGAAGGGACAGGGAAAATGCAAAGAAGGCCGCAGGACAGCTGTATTTCATAGTTATTGTTGCATCTTCCTTGATCGCGCTTTCAATGATCATCTTTCACCGTCCCATCCTTTCCCTTATTTTTGGGCGTATCGATCAGGGAGTGATGCAGTACTGCATACATTATCTTCTGATCACATCCATTTCGTTCCCCTTCCTCGGGATATACAATGCCGGATCGGCGCTTTTCAGGGCACAGGGCAATTCTTTTGTTTCCATGCAGGCAGGGCTTGTGATGAATATAATGAATGTCGTCGGAAACGGGCTCCTCATCTATGTTTTCCATATGGAGGTGATAGGAGCGGCGCTTGCGACCCTTATTGGGAGGGTAGTTGCCGCTGCCTTTGTTTCCATCAGGCTGAGACGAAACAAAGGAGAGCTTTCGGTAAGGCATATACGTGACTTAAAGCCTGAAAAGCAGATGGTAAAGAGGATACTCGGGATAGGCGTGCCTTCAGGAATAGAAAATTCCATGTTCCAGATCGGAAAACTCATCCTTTCAAGCCTTGTTTCGTCGCTCGGCACTGTTTCGATAGCTGCAAACGCGGTAGCAAATTCAATAACCGGTATTGCCAATATCCCCGGAAGCACGATCTCGCTTGCCATGATGCCCGTTGTCGGCCGATTGATCGGAGCCGGGAAGCGAAATGCCGCAAAGCATTACGGGGCAATGTTGACGGGAGTTGCCTGGGTAGGGCTATTGGTGACAAATGCAGCTCTTTTCTTTACGATCCCCTATATAGTCCCGGCATTTGGACTGAGTCAGGAGTCCGCAGCGATAGCCGTCAATGTAATAAGGTGGTTTGACATCTTTTCGATTGCTGTCTGGGGCTTCTCATTTACGCTGCCAAACGCTCTTCGTGCCGGCGGAGACGCAAAGTTTACGATGATAGTGAGCTCGATCTCCATGTGGGCTTTCAGAGTCGTTTTGAGCTATATCTTCGTGCTTGTATTCAATATGGGACTTCTGGGAGTCTGGATGGGTATGTTCATTGACTGGGTCTTTCGAAGCATATGTTTCCTCATACGCTTCCATTCCGGAAAGTGGCTCTATCGAAAGGTCATCTGAGTATTTTACAGATTTGCTTTATTATGCTAATATAAGTCCCGTTGCGGTTTTATGAATAATTTCAATCCGGAGGCAGACATGGGAAAAACAGCGATAATAGCCGATACAAACAGCGGCATTTTGAAGGAGGAGTCCGAAAAGACAGGCATCTTCATCCAGCCGATGCCCTTTTATATCAACGACCAGCTATTTTATGAGAGCGTAGACCTGACACATGATGAGTTTTATGAGAAGCAGGCTTCTGATTCAAAGATCACGACATCTATGCCCCTCGTTGGCGATGTGATGGACAAATGGAACGAGATACTTAAGACCTATGATGAGATAGTCTATATTCCAATGTCTTCAGGTCTTTCAAGCTCCTGCGAGACAGCAGCGATGATTGCGGAGGACTTTGACGGCAGGGTCCAGGTGGTAAACAACAGAAGGATCTCAGTCACTCAGAAGCTTTCCGCCTATGAAGCAAAGAAGATGGCGGATGAGGGAAAGGGCGCTAAGGAGATCAAGGATTATCTTGAAAAGACTCAAGCAGAGTCCCATATCTACATCATGGTCGATACCCTTGAATATCTCAAGAAGGGCGGAAGGATCACTCCCGCAGTCGCTGCGCTTGGCACTCTTTTCCATATCAAGCCGGTACTTCAGATTCAGGGAGACAAGCTTGATTCCTTCGCAAAAGTGAGGACCCTTACCCAGGCAAAATCGGTAATGATGGACAGGATCGAAAAGGATCTCAACGAATTAGGCGATAAGGAGGCAAAAAACTGCATCCTTTCCATTGCTCATACTCAGAACCGGAAAGAGGCAGAGATCTTCAGGGAAGAGGTTAGGGAGAGATTTTCTTATGACAGGCCTATTACCATCGACCCGCTTGCGCTTTCGATAGCCTGCCACATAGGTCCCGGAAGCCTTGCACTTACTGTTTCAAAGTCCTTTCTTTCAGAGATAGGAGAGTGCCCTGTTTAAGCGGGTTTTTATGATACTTTTGTAAGAATAAGATATCAGGAGAGTGAAAAAATGGTAAGAGCGGTTGTTGGAGCAAACTGGGGAGACGAAGGAAAAGGAAAGATCACGGATATGCTCGCTGAAAAGGCAGACATAGTCATCCGTTTTCAGGGCGGCGCAAATGCCGGTCACACGATAGTGAACAATTACGGCAAATTCGCGCTTCACACCCTTCCCTCCGGAGTATTTCATCAGAATATAATGAACATCATCGGAAACGGCATGGCTCTTGATATTCCGAAACTGTTCAATGAAATAAAGGATATAGAAAAAGAGGGCGTTCCCGCTCCTCATCTCATGATCTCCGACAGGGCGCAGGTCGTGATGCCTTACCATGTGCTCTTTGACTCATATGAGGAGGAGAGGCTCGGGAAGGCCTCCTTCGGTTCCACAAAATCAGGCATAGCGCCCTTTTATTCAGACAAATA
>CACYBK010000036.1 GCA_902772635.1 uncultured Lachnospiraceae bacterium
CATCATAATCCGTTCCTGTATGAATTGCCTGTGTTGTGATATCGTATCCCTTATATTTGTTTTCTTTCTTAGCCACTTTAGTTTTCCTCCGCTTAAAGCTTTTTCCTCACAAATCCTCCGCCTGATAGGTCATATAATCTAATTCTGAAAACTGCTCCAATATAAAATCCAAATATCCCTTGCTTGATGTCTTATCGCTTAAAAAGATGGGGACGTTGCCCTTGCCCGGCTCTTTCGTAAAACAGCACCACCGTCTCAGGTCCTTTTGACCATCCCTTTTCTTTCCGTCAGCCTGCGCAGAATAAGGCTCGTTATTATGCAGATAGCTATGGTTATCACCATATCCGGAAGGGTGTTCCCTACGGCTGTGTCGATATTCATGAGGATGCGGTAGATAATAAAACCTATCCCCCAGATGATCATATTTTTGATGCTTATAGGGTGATCCTCCCTGGAAGGAGCCTTCAATATAAAGAAATCTGCTATCTGTACCGCTATCATGGGCGCAAAGACAGAGCCGATAAGGTACAGGAAGTCGGTAATATCATCCATCGGAAATACTATGGCGGCCGCGGTCCCTATGACAGTGACAGCCACAGCTGCCCATTTTTCACTGATCCTTTTGCTTATTGAGGCGCAGGAGACCCCTGCGGAATATGCATCCAGAAAGGTGGTCGTCACGGTGGAAAAGATGATAATAACAAGCCCTGCGATGCCCAGTCCCGCCTTCAGCATTATGGAGGCAATGTTGCTTTCCCCTGTATGGATCACGGCTCCCATGCCGATCGCATACATGAATATGCTTACCAGGGAATAAACGGCTACCGAGGCAAAGGTGGCTGCACGCGGCTTTTCGGCTTCCCTCGTGTAATCGCTTATGAGGGGGAGCCAGGAGAGAGGCATGGCTACGCTTAATTCCACTGCCTGTCCGAAGGTAAGGCCATCGTCCGCTGTTCCCTGCACCGGAGCTCCTCCGAAAAATACAACCTTAAATAATACTGCACTGAGGATGAAGAGCACTGCCATTGCAACCGTATTGACTTTTCCCAGATTGGTAAGCCCTATCAGTATCCAGACAATAATGAGCGCGCCGATGATCAGCGCCCAGATCCATGAACTGCTTGCAAATATCCCGTTTGCGGAAAGTGCGCCGTCATAGATCATTATGGCTGTCCAGCCCGTGAGCTGGAGAACGTTCAACAGGGAGAAGAACCTGCCTCCGTTTTTGCCAAAGCTCAGTTTTACGGTCTCCATGGCGCTTTTTCCTGTTTTTCCGCCGATCATCCCGGCGAAATACATAAGCACAGCGCCGATCAGATGGCCAAGAAGGATGGCTGCGATCCCCCGCGCAAAGCCAAGCGAAGCTATATAAGTCCCTGTCTGGATCTCTGCGATGGAAACGCCGGCGCCGAACCAGACCAGTGCGTTGCTGAAGGTGGAGGTTTTTTTGTTCACGAGGAGCCACCTCCCTTATATTCCTCAAAACTGCCCGGAATTGCAAAGGCGTGGTTCATTGGACCGCTTCCCTTTCCAAGGTTGAGCTGCGCACTGAGAGCGCCGGGTCTTATGTCATCAAATACCGCGTCGAGCTGAAGGGTCAAAAACTCCGGTGATACCTCCATTATTCCAGTTACGCCGGTGGTATTCTGGGCAGTAAGCGCGGTGATCGCGCTCATGGCGTAGACCCCGTTTGCGGTCATGGTCTTGATATCTGCCTGTATTCCGGCGCCTCCGCCGGAATCGCTCCCGGCAATGGTCAATGCTGTTTTCATTTTGTTTACCTTCTTTCATTGAGTATTCCAGCATTTTTTATTTAGCGACAGAAGGTGGTGCCCCCGATCTGCCGCTCCTATGATCCTTACCTGATAAGCTCCGTGAGCCGGATCAAATATACATCTCCTGTTTCAGCGAGCCCCTCCTCCGGCGCTATGCCCTGGCTCTGCAAGTATCTTGCGCCAAGATCCTTCCATATTGACATTGAATCAAGAAGGACTCCGTCGAGGTCAAAGATAACTCCCTTAATTCCGGATAATATCCCGGCCTTTCTTTCGTTCATGAGTTTACCATCACGGACGTAAGGCTCTTCAATTCATTAGCCGCCTCCTTATCCTCAGGCTCATCGCTCATAATGGGCTGCCGCCGCAGGCCAAAAGCGCGTTTGCTACATCGTTTACGGTCACATAGTTGGTAATGTTGTTTACCAGCGGTACTGCTGCACGTACCTTCTCAAGTGTGTTTCCAAGCATGATCTCTCTCCTTTCAGGCTTCTTTTGAAACAAAAAAGATATGCCGCGAGGGCATACCTTTAAAAAGCCTGGCTTTATATCCCTACGTTGGCATTATCCAAATCAGGTAACGGGTCCAGACGATACAGCCTGTTCTCAGCCGGCTTCGCGCCAGCTCCCCTTTTTCAGCGGGATTATACGACTTTACCCCCAATATTGCAAGACAATATCAGACAGGGGGATCACTTGAAAAAAATCTCAGCGGTATGGAATTTGACAATGAGTCCGCCTAAAAAGAAGAGTTCTGGGAACGAAGGCCGGAAGATGCGCTCGGTCAATGCTGGCACAAAAACGGATATATCTTCACAGGCTTTTCCACCAAAAGCCATACCAGTGTAATATTTCGCAGATTGATATACAAAGGCAACGAAGTCAGATACCATGTGCCGGACATCATCATGAATGGACTTCTAAAGCCCCGGACGGCGAGAAAGATCGCGGAGGCTGTAAACTACATTTTGGAGGAAGACGGGTACCCGACATACTGAAAACTCCGCCGCACTCACAGCAAACCTTAATATGAAAGGTACCGATAAGTTAAAGAAACGCTGATTAAGCCAAATTTCATATAGTGATTGATTATCAAGCACATTTACGGTACACTAAAGATAGTAATTGGGGTATACGTTTGCGGACGTATACTTAAAGGGAGTCGACTTCGGTCGGCTCCCTTTTACATTATGAACGACACGTTGGGGTCAGTAGCCCCCCATTACAATCTCTTCCCGGGAATCTCTTTCCGAATAAAAAAAACCGTATCAAATGATCTGCTCTCATAAAAATGATAGTCACTCCAATTGAAAGCCTTGATCTGTTCCTATCCATCAGCATGGATACCGGCCAAATAACGCACCATTCCGCCTCTGGCCATCTTGGAATAACCACCCTTCTGGACGACCATTCTTCCTTCAAGTGCGGCTGATTCAATTTTCAGGATCCCAGTCTTTTCCATGAATACCGGCACTGCTGTGCAGTTAAATGTATCCGTATCCACCCGAATCTACTTTGCCGGGGAGATAATGATCCTCATTCCAGTTCACCCAGCATCTGCGCCGGATTCTCTGCCGCCTTCACCTTATCGAATGCCTTCACAATGATGCCGTTTTCCTCAATCAGATAACTCGTTCTGACAACGCCCATAGTGACCTTGCCATAATTCTTCTTTTCCTTCCAGACATCGTAAGCCTGGATCACTTCCTTCTCCGGATCGGAAAGCAGTGTAAACGGCAGACCATATTTCTCTTCAAACTTCTTATGCGAAGCCACGTTGTCCCTGCTGATCCCCAGAACAACCGCCCCCTTTTCCCGAAACTGAGGGTACAGATCTCCGAAAGCACAGGCCTGCTTCGTGCAACCAGCTGTCATGTCTTTCGGATAGAAATACAGAATCACCTTCTGCCCGCGATAATCTGAAAGACTCCTCATCTCTCCGTTCTGATCCGGCAGAGAAAACTCCGGTGCTTTTGTTCCAATCTCAAGCATAGCTGATCCTCCTTTAATACAAACCGATAACATTTCTTACTAAGTCTCATTGTTCATCCAACAAACGTTTTAGTACCTCTTTGTCCGGCAGTACTGTTTCAAATCGGCTCGCGAAAATCTGCGAAAGAAGTGTCACTCATCAACATTTTCTATCCTCATGATCTTCAAATAATGTGACCAGATAAGATAAATCAGGTATCCTGATAATTCCTTCAACAGGCTCTTCCCATCCCTTGCACACATCACACCAGCCGATAGAATCCGTGGCCTTTTCCAGTTCATCGGGAGACAGCTTCACGGATGTGAACTCATTTCCGCCTGCGGGATGAACATATTCAAATCTCTTCATGGACACATCCAGCCATACAGGGATCCCTGAC
>CACYBK010000037.1 GCA_902772635.1 uncultured Lachnospiraceae bacterium
ACGAAGTGACAGGGAAAGGAATAATTCGCCATATCCTGATCAGAAAATCCTTTGCGACGGGAGAAATACTGCTCTGCCTTGTAATAAATTCGGATTCTGTCCCGTCACTCCCTGATGACAATTTCGAAAGCGCCGGAGTCTCAACCCTTTCAATAAATCACAACAGCAAAAATACCAATGTGATATTGGGTAAAAAAACAGAAGTGATTTCCGGACATGGTTTCATCACGGAAAAATTGGGCGAATTGTCATATCGCGTTTCCGCACCATCATTTTTCCAGGTAAACACTATTCAGGCTGAAAAACTCTATACTTTCGTGAAAGGATTTGCCTCTCTTGAAGGAAATGAGAAGGTCTGGGACCTTTACTGCGGGACAGGAACGATAGGGCTTTTTCTTTCACATTATTCTCCCGATATCAGACTCACGGGGATCGAGGTGGTCCCTTCAGCGATAGAGGACGCAAAAAACAATGCAGTCTTGAACAAGGCGAGAAATACGGTCTTCCTTTGCGGCAAGGCCGAAGAAATTGTCCCAAAGCTTCTTTCAGATGACGGAGCTCCGGATGTCGTGATCCTCGATCCACCGCGGAAGGGCTGCGATACAGTCTGCCTTGATACTGTCGCAAAGGCATCGCCGAAACGGATCGTCTATGTTTCCTGCAACCCCGCCACCCTCGCCCGTGATATGAAATATCTGAAGGAGATTGGGGGATATGAACCTGTCAGGGTTCAGCCTGTCGATATGTTCCCGGGGGGAGGGCATGTGGAGACGGTGGTTCATTTACTTAGGGAAAAAGTCGATGGGGATATTACAATCGATTTTGAAACATAAACAGCAGCAGATTTTGTGTTGAATGATTTGGAACTTTATAAAGAACTTGGGATATTTACGAATGCGTAGCACAATTTATGGAGAGGGGGTGACAATGAAAGATAATACGAGCGGAGTGGTCAAACTCCGTAGAAATCTGTTCTGGATAATTTTTGTATTTTTGGGAGTATATCTTGTCCTGAGTGGTTTTGGTTATATACCATGGGAGTTTTTGATGTATGCAGTTGACGGTTATTTATCCGACGGCATGCGTTACATTCTGGAATTCTATACCTCAACTATCGTTGAGGTTGTTTCTCTTTTCCTTCTGACCTGGCTCATCCGGCCGAACAGGTATATATGGAAGTCATTTCTGCTGCCGAAGAGAAAGAAAAAAGATGCGGCTCAAATAGACCAAAACGACATATTGGCCGATTATTACGGAAGGAGCAAAAACGGTTTCAAAATGCTCGGCCTGGGCTTGCTGCTCGGATTTTTCATGAATTTTGTCTGCGTACTGTGCGCGCTGCTCCACGGAGATATCAGACTTTATTTTGAAAGCAGCCGGAACCGGCTGTCGATATTTCTCTTTGCGTTTGTTTCCGTTTTTATCCAAAGTACATGTGAGGAATTGTGGTGCAGAGGCTTACTGTATGAAAGGCTTCATGAGCACCATCCCATGTGGGCGGCGATCCTTATCAATGGTGTTTTGTTCGGGCTGCTTCATATATTCAACGACGGGGCGACGGTCCTTGCCATTATCGAAATTATGATCTGCGGCATTACCTACTCCCTGATCCGCTGGTATACCGGAAATATCTGGATCGCCATGGGAATTCATACAGGCTGGAACTTCACACAGGCGTTTCTTCTTGGCATGCCAAACAGCGGGCTTGTTTCCGAGGTTTCACTCTTTCATCTCGAGTCAGCAAACGGGGTAAGCAATCTGATCTATGATTTCAAATTTGGTGTGGAAGGCGGTCTTCCGGCAGTCATTGTAGATCTGATCCCGGCAGTAGTCGTGCTCATACTTGCAAAAAAGAACGGCAGACTGAAAGAACTTGCAATGAGCCGGGAGAAAGACCAAAACAAGCCTCAAAACCTTGCCTATATAGGGCAAAATTTGGTATCATAGAGAAACTGTTGTTAAGTAAAGGAGAAGAAGATAATATGAAAATGAAAAGAGTGGTTCCTGTACTGTTGCTCTGCGCGGTTCTGACAGCCGCCGCGACAGGCTGCGCGTCAAACACCCCCACAGCGTCAAACAACTCCGTTGCGGCGAACGCCCAGGCAGGATATTCCGGGATAGAGGTGAAGTCTCCGGACTGGGTCGGAAAGCTTGAGCCTGCATCAAACGCAAAGCAGATGCTCGTTGTTGCAGCATTCGATGAAAATGCCACAGACGGATGGATCTCCCTTCATGAGAAAAAGTCGGACGGCTCATGGGTAATGACCATGACAACCCCCGGTTTCCTCGGAAAGAAAGGCCTTGGCAAGACCAAGGAGGGAGACGCGAAGACGCCCACAGGGGTATATCATTTCAACCGCGCCTTCGGTATCGCGGATGATCCCGGCAGCAAGATCCCTTATGTGAAGGCGGACGACAATACCTACTGGTCCGGCGATCTTCGGGAAGGCGGCCATTACAATGAACTCGTAAACCTCAAGGACTATCCGCAGCTTGATACAGAAAATTCAGAGCACATTCTCGATTATCCTTATCATTATCAATACTGCCTGAATATCAGCTACAATGAAGCAGGCACGCCGGGACTCGGCTCAGGGATCTTCCTTCACTGCTTCGGGCCTGCAAAGCCTTTTTCCGCAGGCTGCGTTGCGATACCGGAGGATCACATGCGATATGTGATGCAGCATGTGGACGAGAATACCGCGGTCGTCATTGACACCTATGAAAAATTGTCGGGCGGTGAAGACTGGCCGGACAGCACCTGGCCTCAGGAGACGCCGAAGTCGAAGTGACAAAAGCCACCGATGAAAGGAGTGTTGCCATGAGGAAACCAGTTGCAATTGCAATTGCCATAGCGCTTGCACTCGGCTTTACCGCATGCGGTCAGACAACAGGAAATACGCAGCCTGACAGCAGTAAGGAATCGTCATAGGCGAGCCTTACGAGCCAGACTGCCGAAAACAGCGGCTCGCAGCATTCGGGTGAGCAGGCTTCAGACGCTTCAAAAGCGGCACAGGTAATATCCAAAAGAGAAGGTTTTTCGATCCGTGAGATCAGCGACGATCTCTTTGACAGGATGAAGGCCGGAAACACTTACAAAGAAGACTGCATCGTTCCGAGAGAAGACCTTCGCTACATACTCGCTCTTCACAAGGACAAGGACGGCAATGTCCATCAGGGCGAGATGGTCGTACACAAGCTGATCGTGGAAGATGTACTGGAGATCTTTGAGAAGCTCTATGACGCGAATTATCCAATAGAGAGAATGGTGCTTCCGGACAATTACATGGCCGATGACGAGATCATGATGCGTGACAACAATTCATCCTGCTTCAATTTCCGCTTCATCTCGCACACGACAAAGGTTTCAAAGCACGGGCTTGGAATGGCGGTAGACATCAATACGCTCTACAATCCTTACCACAAGATCGTGACTAATGAAGACGGCACGACTACCGAAGTCATCGAGCCCGCAACAGGTGCGCCTTATCTCGACAGGGAGAAGGACTTTGATTACAAGATCAACAAAGACGATCTTTGCTACAAGATCTTCATAGAAAAAGGCTTCGAGTGGGGCGGAGACTGGACTGACCGCAAGGATTTCCAGCACTTTGAGCTGCCTACATCGATCACAGAGAAGTATTCGGAAATGTATCAGAAATAATCAAAACAACAGGAGGAAAAGAAAATGCTGAACATCAACAAAGAGGAAAATGGAACAAATCTTACAGTTTCACTTGAGGGACGCCTTGATACCACAACGGCTCCTCAGCTTGAGGGAGAGCTTATTTCTTCACTGGACGGAAAGACTGAAGTTGTCCTTGATATGGAAAAACTTGAGTACATCTCTTCAGCGGGTCTCCGCGTCCTGCTTTCCGCCCAGAAGATAATGAACAAGCAGGGGGAAATGGTCATAAAGAATGCTTCCGAAGAGGTAAAGGAAATCTTTGATGTGACAGGCTTTTCAGACATCCTGACAGTAGAATGAAAGCTTTGAGATGAAAAAAAGGCTCAGCTTAAAACACAGGGTCGCGATCAATGCCGTGGTTTTCATGGGAGTCCTCACCGCTTTGATCGCGGCTATTGGTTGTACCTTTTACGTAAACAACGTAAAGGAAAGTTACATCGAATATGCCGATACTGTTTTGAAATATGCTTACGAAGAAGCTTCTGATCACGACTTTGGTGACATGATCGCAGACCGGACAATGCCCAAGGGGTATGAGGAGCTTCGCGAAAGGCTGAATCGGATCAAGGAGAATTCCAGCATAGAATATCTGTATGCTGTTTATTTCGAGGATCCGGAGGATATCCACAGCCTTAGATATGCGATCAATACAAGAACAAAAGATGAAATTCAGACGGCACAAAGAGCCGGCAAGTCTCTTTCCGAGATCTACACATACATGGGGGTGCCCTGTGAAGAGGGCAGCTTCGAGGATGACACATTAGCGATACTTCAAAACGCGGTAAAGACCAAAAAGCCTGACAGCGGGACGCTCGAGGGCTATTCAACTGTGTATGGACATATGCTGAACGGATATCATGTCGTATTCGACAGCAACGGCGATGCTGCGGGCCTCATCTGTGTCGAGATCGATACCAACAGGATATATGATAATGTCCGCCGCTTTATGGGTTCTGTCGTCCTGATCGCAATTATCCTCACCGCATTGATCATCATTTTGTATGTGATCTATACGAGACATTATCTTATCAGTCCCATCCTGAAGATAGTCAGAAACAGTGATTCGTTTGTAGGGAAAATGAAGGCGGGTGCCGCGCCGGAGGAGCTTGTATACGAACCGGTTGAGCTCAAGACAGGCGGTGAACTCGAGCTTCTTGCAGACAATGTGAAAAGCCTTGCTGACGGGGTTTCTTCCTATACCGCACATCTGAAGTCGGTGACTGCCGAGAAGGAGCGCATCGGGACAGAGCTTTCACTTGCGGCCGGGATCCAGGCCAGCATGTTGCCCGGTATTTTTCCTGCTTTTCCGGAAAGGTCTGAGTTTGACATATATGCGTCTATGACGCCTGCGAAGGAGGTCGGAGGGGATTTCTACGATTTCTTCCTGACAGACGACGACCACCTTTGCATCCTCATAGCGGATGTATCGGGAAAAGGCGTTCCTGCGGCTCTTTTCATGATGGCTTCAAAGATAATCATCGCCAACAATGCCATGAGCGGCAAGTCCCCGGCAAAGATACTTGAGGATACCAATGACGCCATCTGCCCGAGCAATCGTGAGGAAATGTTTGTCACCGTGTGGCTCGGGATCATCGAGCTCTCAACCGGAAAGCTTACGGCATCAAGCGCGGGGCACGAATACCCCGCTATCAGATTCGGAAACGGAAGCTTTGACCTTTACAAGGACAAGCACGGTTTTGTGATCGGCTCAGTGGCGGGCTTGAAATATACGGAATATGAATTAATGCTCACTCCCGGTTCAAAGGTCTTTTTGTATACTGACGGTGTGCCGGAGGCGACAGACAAAGACAGGGAGCTCTTCGGGAAGGACCGGATGCTCCTTGCGTTGAACAAAGATCCCGCAGCCACGACCCGGCAGCTTTTAGACAATGTCACATCTGCGATCGACGGATTCGTAAAAGACGCAGATCAATTTGACGACTGTACAATGCTTTGCGTGGAATATTATGGAAAATAATGGGTTTGGGAGGTTTTGATTGAAGAAAAAAGGCGCAAAACTGATCCTTCTTATCATGATATTTACCCTGTCGTTGAGTTTTCTTGCAGGAGTCGTATCAAGGGCTGAAGGGACAGACACTTCTTCGGCAAATGCCGGTTCGGCAGGGCGCAGGGTTTCCGATTACAACGGCAAGCGTGTCGGCGTGCTTGCG
>CACYBK010000038.1 GCA_902772635.1 uncultured Lachnospiraceae bacterium
CCCCGGTGACGGAAACCCCTTGATTTCAGGCTTTTCGCGGCCCTTTTCAGCCTTTATGTGTTAGTAAACAGACGGTCTCGACGTGGCTTGATACCGGAAATACTGCCGCCGCAAAGGTGAAGAGTACTTCCAGTATGGTATATTCCGAGAAACAGGTTGAGGCTGATCTTGGCATAAAGGACGCAGATGATAAATTCGGTGTAGATCTGAAGGCTATATCCGAGGGCAGAAAGCAGGAGATGCTCGTGGTCTTCGACCAGATATATTATACTGCGAGGATTGACAGCCTCACTATCTCAGACCTTGTGGTGGACAGCGGGGCTGATGCCGTGACGGTTGATGACCTCAAGGCAAACGGTGTTGATGAATCAAATCCCGGTCTTGCGGCCGTGACCAGTGTTTCCTATGGACGAAAGATAGTAGTCAGATTCTCGACTGATTCAACCTCTTCAGATGTCGCGCTGGCATGGAAAGCTTCCATTGCCGGCACTTCCATCAGCAACAATGACAGTATCAAGAATGTCATGGAGAATACCACCTTCAGCGTATACGCTTACGGAGGCTCTACAGCCACAGCCGGTGAGCTTGTAGCAAACACAAAGGATGTCTCCAAGGTGAACGAGATCATAGCGAAGGATGTCAACTTCAACAAGAATTCCGCATCAGCTCTCTTGAGCTACAGCACCCACTTCCTTGATGACGGCTCTCCCGCAACGGTCACGAAGTCCGCTGAATTTGTAAAGACCACTGTCGAGACCAGAAAAGAAGTAAAGTTTAAGACCAACAACGGCGGTGCTTACCGCTGCAAGTCCCAGAAGCTTTACGGAAGGCCTATAACCGGAGTTGATGAAAAAGGAAATATTCAGCTCGGCGGCTGGGAAAAGCTCATGGATGAGAGCACCGGCGATCAGTCCAGACAGATCAACGGGAAGTATGCGGAATTCGGCTTCAGCTTTGATGTTGCCGCTGGAACAGATTGGCCCTACACCGGTGTGTTCTGGACCCTTGACAAGGGCGCGGCGGAGGATATCGAGATCTCCTGGGGCGGAGAAGTACGTACCGTCTGGGTCAAGATAAAGGTGAACGGCAATGAGATATTCTCAGATTCAAACTGCAGCAGCCATGATGAATACAATTTCGGAGTATGATGACTGAAAGTGAATGAAAAAGCCTCCTGCCGCGCTGCGCGGCGGGAGGCTTTTTTTGTGATACTTAACATAGATTATACGCAATTTTTCTTTTGGAAAATGATATAATTACAAAATCTGCGTATCATATCAAAAGGATTTTTTTTATGAGTGTTGATGATAATACAAAAACAATAAGCAAAAAAGCGGCTCACAAAAACAGGATCTCGGTTGTCATGTTTGCCCATTATTTCAGCCTGATATGGAGGGGCGGGCTCTTTTTGACCCTCTTTATCCTCTGGGTGCGAAAGCTTGTCAGAGGGGAGGAAGACGTCATCTTCATCATAGAAAAGAATCCTGCGCTCATCATTATCTTCTGGCTGCTCTTTACAATTGAGATGTTCTTCAGGTTCTTTCCGTCAAAGATCAGGAGCCCGGGCTGCCAGAAGCAGTTCGCAAAGAACTATATCAAGACAGGCCGCACAGAGATCAAGATAGATGACAATCACGCCACGATCCTTGTGGCGCTGGTCTGGATCGGCGGCAATGTGGCGATAGGAGCACTGAACCTTGTCGGGATAGTGAGCAATGACTTCATGATCCTTCTGTCCTCGGCTTTTTCGGTTTGCGACATTATCTGCATATTATTTTTCTGCCCCTTCCAGACCTTTATGATGAAGAACCGCTGCTGCGTCACCTGCCGCATCTACAACTGGGATTTTGCGATGATGTTCACGCCGCTCTTCTTCGTGCCGGCGCCCTATACCTGGAGCCTGCTCGCGATGTCGGGCCTTCTTTTGATAAGGTGGGAGGTCACATTCACGAGGCATCCCGAGCGATTCTCGGAAAACACCAATGATTTCATGACCTGCAAAAACTGTACCGAGAAGCTGTGCCGCCACAAGAGACAGCTGAAGGGCCTCTGGCAAAAGATCGATGCCTCCGCGCGAAAGAAGCTGCAAAGGCTGTTGAAATAAGGACTATATATCAAAATGAGCTATTGATGATGGAATCAATAGCTCATTTTTGGGGACGGAGTCAGGTGTCCATTTTTAAATTCATTTAAGGAGATACGGTTAGACTCTCTTCATAGGCAATATCCGAAAGGAAGGTGACTTATGAAGAGAAGATGGCTGTATCCCCTTATTTTTTCAGCGGCATTGATTTCATATTCAGTCTTCGCACTGCTTGACACCTTTGTGATAAGAAAAGACGTGGTGTCGGTGAGCGAGCTTGAAGCCGCATCAAAGGTTGAGGAAAAGGGCAAAGCAGAGGATTCCTCCTTCCATTTTATCGAGCGCTCGACATCAGCAGGGTCAGCGGTCGCAAGCACGTCCCTAAGTTCCGCCGTGGAGGCTTCACTCCCGGAAGTGACTGAAAATACTTACAAAAGCGATGATCTTGATATAAAGCTTTACGAGGTCCGGGAATACGATACAACAATATATATCGCGGATGTTCTGGTCTCTGACCTTTCAGCCCTGAAGTCAGGCCTTGCCGAGGACTCCTTCGGGCGGAATGTGTCCGAGACGACCTCATCCATGGCTGAAAGGCTTTCGGCCATCCTTGCCATAAACGGAGATTATTACGGATTCAGGAATACGGGCTATGTCATGAGAAATTCCCTTTTGTACCGGAGCACTCCCGGAAACAGTGCCGGGGACCTGGTGCTTTATTCCGACGGCAGGATGGAGATAATAAATGAATCGGAGATCTCCGCTGAGGAACTCTTGGAAAAGGGGGCGACCGACATCTGGTCCTTTGGTCCCGGACTTGTAGAAAATGGCGTGGTCACGGTTTCGGAAAATGATGAGGTGGGGCGGTCCATGACTTCAAATCCCCGGACCGCGATAGGGATGGTCGAGCCCGGACATTATTTCTTCGTGGTCTCCGACGGACGCACG
>CACYBK010000039.1 GCA_902772635.1 uncultured Lachnospiraceae bacterium
AGCGGAACCCAGCCCGGAAGCATCAAAGGGATACAGAGTATTGTTGTAAAGAGGGAGAAGAAAAAGACTATGAAGGTCTTCTTCGTCCCTCTTTTTGTTGCAACACGAAGGTTTGCGTATGCTATTCCGGCGCCGAGACCTCCGAGGAAGCCGAGGAGTGCAGGGATCGCATCGACTGCGTTTTCAGAGCCTCTTCCCACACCGAAGAGGTCGGCAAAGAAGAAGGGCTTGATAATAAAGATCGAACCAACAAAAGCTATTATTATCGCAAGGATCTGAAAAGGCTTTACCATCTCCTTCAGAAGGAAGATAGAGAAGATCAGGGCAAAGAAGGGCGAGAGCTTGTTCAGCATATTTGCGTCCGCGATCACCATGTGGTCAACGGCATAGAAATTCGCAAACATCCCGAGCCCCCCGAAGATCGAGCGTGCGAGGACGAATTTCATATTCCCCTTTTCGCCGGCAGAGAAGGGAACCCTTTCCTTCAGCATCAGGAAAAGGGCTATTATCATCGCGACGAGATTCCTGAAAAAGGCCTTTTCAAAGGTCGGGATGTCTCCCGCGGCCTTTAAGAAAAGCGTCATGCATGCAAATGAAAAGCCCGCAAGCAGTATGCAGATTATCCCTTTTGTTCTGTCCTTCAAGACATCTCCTTAAACCATGATATCGGTACGTTTCTTTGAGTGCTCTATCTTTTCATTCAGCCTCTTTACGGGGATAGAGAGGAGAAGCCCGATCACAAGCGATCCCGCGATCCACCACAAAAGACCCGAGAGATAGAGGAAATAGTCCTGTTCATGCATGCCTCCTACAGTCTCTCTGATCGCGTTCATTGAGTGGGCGAAGGGCATGTATTTGTAGAGGACCTGAAAGGCCTTCGGGAGCACTTCAACCGGGAAGGTTCCACCGCTTCCCGCTACCTGCACTACCATCAGGACTATTGATGCCGCCTCGCCTACTGCGCCGAAGGCATAGGCAAGAGAATAATTGATGATAGTGAAAGCGAAGGCTGTAAAGCTTGCCGCGATAACAAAGAGGAAGGGGTGCTCAACCTGGATCCCCACAAAGAAGATCGCGCCAAGCGCCGTAATGATAGTCTGGAACTGACCTATAAAGAAGAATATGAGATATCTTCCGAAATAGTCCTGATAGTTCTTTTCATTTGTGACACCTATGGGGGCTATGACCTTCGTGTGGACAATTGCGATAAGGATGAGGGCACCCACCCATATGGAAAGAACAATATAGAAGGGCGCGGTGGCGGAGCCGTTGTTCTTTATCTCATAAACGGGATTTTCCTCTACATCAACCGGTGATGAGATGAAGTCCGAGATCAGCGCCGGATCCTTTGTCAGGAGATTAAGGAAGGCCTGATATTTTTCATTTCCCTGCGCGGAATTGAGCTTTCCGATCAGAGTCGAAAGCTTCCCCTTCATCTCAACGAGTTCTTCCTTTGAAGACACAAGGGAATCGGAACCCACCCCTGTGAGATTCGGATAGGTTGAAAGAACAGCTGATACGGAATCTATCGAGGAGCCTGTGGTATTCAAAAGGTCCTCGGCGCTGTCGAGCGAGGTACGAAGGGATGAGAGCATGTCTTTGAGCTTCGGATCCACAGAAGTATCATACATGTCTGAAAGCGCCTCAACATTGTCTGCTGTCACGGAAAGATCCTCTGTTATTGCGGAAAACAATTTTTGCGTGTCTTCGCCTGTCTTGTTTGAAGCAGTTTCAGCTTTTGAGATGTCGGACTGAAGTCTCTCAAAGTCATTATTTATTGTATTTAGTTCATTTGAATAGTCATATCCAAGAAACGCTTCAGCAAAGCTTATCGACTGGGTGACGCCGGTTTTGGCGGCCGAGATCGCAAGCGAGAGATTCTTGAGTGAAAGGTCGGCGGTCTTTGAAGCGTTGTCAAGCTTTGAAGCAAGACTCTCTGTTTTTGACTTGAGTGATCGAAGGTCATTTGCTGTTGACCGGAGAGTCCCTGTCACGATATCGCCTGTAACGTCAACTGTAACAGTTGCGGCCTCCGCTGCAGCCTGGGCTGCATCTATCGCCTTGTTTCCGGCAGAGAGTATCTGATCGGTTTCGAGATTCACGGCCTCGACAGCCTTCATCAGACTCTTTGCCGTATCAAGGAGACTTATATATGAATCAATTACAGAGATCATCGTGGAAAGGTCATTGTCAAGCGTATAGAGACGGTCAATCACTGAACTGTAAAAGCCCTTTCCTTTTTCCGAGGATAATGAAAAGCTCGATGCCCTGATCACAGCATCAGCAATGGTTCCGACGAAGGCGGAATTGACCTCTGACTGCACCGTTGTCTTCACAGTTGCAGTGATCTTCGGTGCGATCGCGTTTTTCTTCTCATTTTCATAATAAGTAATATGAGGATGTACGGGATTTCCTCCGAGGAAGGATATGAGGTCGTCCGAGAAGCCCTCGTTTATGATGAGGCAGGCATAATAAGTCCCTTTCTTCACTCCCTCGATCGCGTCGGAGGAAGAATCGGTAAACTGCCAGTTGATGGAATCGTTGGCCCTTAGATTATCTATTATCGTCTCACCTACATTGAGTGAAAAGTCATCGAGAGTCTTGCCCTTGTCTTCGGAAAAGACTGCAACGGGAAGGTTCCCGGTGGCGGACGCGCCGTAAGGATCCCAGTTTGAAAAGATATTGAACCAGGCATAGAGGCAGGGGATCACGGTAAGTCCCATTATCACAACTATAGCGACGACATTTGTGAATATCCTTTTTACATCGGTTACGAATATGCGGAAGATATTGATCATTGATCCTTATCCTCCTTGTCTGTATCGCTTCCGAGCACCTTTGTAATGGTGTTTGAGATAGTTTTCTTTGTCTCTGTCAGCTTTTCATTTATCACATCGGCCTTGTCCATGGCCTTGTCAGTGACAGATGATACTGCATGCCCGAAGAGGAAGTCCCGCTCGTCCTCCTCAACAACGCCGAATTCCCTCATCCTCTCCTGAAGAGAATAATCCTGATATTCGACCGTCATTAGATAGAACGCGATAGCAAAGAGCGAGATTATCCAGAAGATCAAAAAGACGATCTTTGAATCGGTATTTATGAAAGAGAGTATGAGAAAGAAGAGGGGGAGAAAGATGTTTACCCAGATCCCGACCTTGATCTTGTGCTGGTTGTTTTTGTGCTCCTCCTCGGAGTAGGCTTTGAGCTTTTGAAACTGCTCTTCGTATCTGTTTTCTGTTTTTGTTTCCGTCATAATAATTTCGTATCTTCCATCCTATGCATCATGAATCTGTTGAAGTTTTTGAAGGGCTTTCTTATGAGAAGGCCGATCACGAGTGCGACTCCGATGAAGGCTGACAATTCAAGAAGATAGATCGCAATGTCGCCGTCGTACAGCCCGCCTATCGTCTCCCTCATTGCGTTTATCGCATAGGGGAAGGGGAAGAAGAGATAGACCTTCTGGAAGAAGGCGGGGAGAAGCTCTATCGGGTAGGTGCCGGAAGAACCCGCTATCTGTATCACTACGCAGACTACGGCTATCGCCTTTCCGACATCTGAAAACGCCAGCACGAGCGAGTAGATGAAAAGCGAGAACACAAAGGCTGTATAGGCGCATACGAACCAGAACAGGAACGGATGCGGACACTGGACCTTGAAGATAAAGAGGTCTCCGAGGACTGTTACAAGTGTCTGTGCTTCGGCAAGGATCAAAAATGTGATATAGCGCCCGAAGAAAGCCTGGGGCTCGGTAGCTTCAGGATATTTTCCGGTCTTTACCTTGGTCTTCAATATGGCAGCAAGCACCAGTGCGCCCACCCAGATCGAGAGTGTGGTATAGAAGGGGGTTACCGCGGAGCCGTAATTTGAAACGGGGTAGATCACCTCTGTATCCATCTTTACGGGCTCGGAGAAAAACTCGCTGTAGGACCCGGGATCACCGGAAAGAGTGTTTGAAATGATGACAAGTTCATCTGAGTTTTCGGCCTCAGTGAGCTTCCTCGTAACCCCGTCAAGCCGCTCAGAGATCAGAGCGAGAAGATCTTTTGTTTTTGCAAGGCTGTCATTTGCGGAATTTAATGATACCGCTACAGCGTCAAATACATTCCCCATCTGAAGAAGAGTCTTTGAGAGGCTGTTCATGAGGTCCCGGATATTTCCCGTTATCGAAAGCAGCTTGTCAAGACAGCTGTCAAGAGAAGGCCTGATCTCATTTGAAAAGCGCTCTCTTTCAAGGCTTATCTTCTTTACGAGAGAATCGATCTCACTCGCTGTCTTTTCTTCTATGTCACCGGTGACCTTGTCTGCGGCTTCAGATGCAAGATCAGTCCCGATCGAAACCAGGGTATCCCTTACAGTTTCAACATTGTCTTTAAAGGCTTTGATGGAAGACAGAGTATTGCTGAACAGATCAGGAGTGTTTTCCTCACCTTCGGGGATACTCAGGCGGGACATCGATGAGTAGACAGTCTCAAGGTCATCGGAAAGCTTTTTTGCGTCGGATGAAGCGTCCGATACGGCATCTGTTATAGAGGAGATGTCTTTTTTTATCTGTCCTTCCTTCAAGGCGTTGATGACGGCGTCCATACGGAAGCGTGCGTCGTCAAGTACGTATGAAATATTTGCGATATAGGTGTTTACGGTAGATTGGGTGTCAGTGAGCTTTTGGTTCGTACTTTCAAGAGACTGATCGGCATTATCGATTTTTTGTCCTATTTCAACGGCATCTTTTTGTCCGCTCTCTGCTGCTATCAGAAGTATCTGATTTCCGCTGATCACGGAGTCGATCGTCTTTTGATAATTTTTGATCTCAAGGTTCAGCTTTTCTACGGAGGCTCTGATCTCGGGGAAGCCGGAATCCCCGGTGATCTTTTTTGCAGCATCATTTGCCCCCGAGAAGACTTTCTCTACGATCACACCGGTAAGTTTTTTGTTCAGGCTGCTGTGGACAGAATTCTTTACGGCATCGGAGATCTTTGTCGCAACGGGATTCTTTTTCTGGTTCTGATAAAAAAGTATCTGCGGCTTTAAAAGATCATCAGTAAAGAAATTGAAGATACGTTTTGTGAAATCAGAGGGTACTATGAGAGCAGCATAATAATCCCCGGCTTCCACTCCCTTGACAGCAACCTCACTCGATTCAAGGAAGTGCCAGTCGACAGCGGTATTATTCTTGAGCTCCTCGCGAAGTGAGTCCCCGACATTTTCGCTTGAGCCGTCATTGTCGCGATAGCCCTCGTCGTCTGAAACAAAGGCGATACGAAGCGCACCCGTGTTCGCATAGGGGTCCCAGTTTGAATAGATATTAAGCCACGCGTAAAGAGCCGGGATCACTGAGATCCCGACTATTATCACTATTATGAAAAAGCTTGAAAAAAGCTGTTTTGCGTCATCCCGAAAGATCTTGAATATCGTTTTCATAAAGCAATATCTTACATAAGGAAAAAAAATAATCAATATACAATCGCTTATGGTTTGAGTATGCCCATCCATTGTGCTATCATAACGGTTTGAGACAGCCGGAGAGACCGGCGCGAATAGTTAAGAGAGGTTTGTTTATGAAAGTACTTGACAACAAAGGGCAGGTCTTTGAATGTGAAAAGGATGAGGAGCTTCACATCCTTCGCCACTCAGCTGCGCACATTCTGGCGCAGGCCGTAAAGAGGCTTTATCCTGAAGCGAAATTCGCCTTCGGACCCGCCAATGAAAAGGGATTCTACTATGATGTGGATCTTGGTGAGAAGAAGCTCACAGAGGAGGAGCTCGCTCCCATCGAAGAGGAGATGAGAAAGATCGTAAAGGAGAATCTCCCCTTCAAGACCTTCGAGCTTCCCAGGGACGAAGCGGTGAAGCTCATGGAGGAGCGTAATGAGACCTACAAGGTTGAGCATATCAGCGACCTTCCCGAGGACGACCGTATAACCTTTTTCCAGCAGGGCGAGTACATAGATATGTGCGTCGGCCCCCACATTACATATACAAAGGCGCTGAAAGCCTTCAAGCTCCTCAGCATCTCGGGCGCCTACTGGAGGGCGGATCAGAACAACAAGATGCTGACACGTATCAACGGCACGGCCTTTGCCACGAAGGAGGAACTCGCGGAATTTGAGCGTCAGCGCGAGGAAGCGCTGAAGCGCGATCACAGAAGGATCGGACGCGATATGGAGCTCTTCCTTTCGGATGAACTTGTCGGAAAAGGCCTTCCCATGTATCTTCCCGACGGCTATACGATATGGACACAGCTCGAGGATTATATCAGGACAAAGGAAAGAAGACTTGGTTATCTCCATGTCATGACTCCCTGCGTCGGAACGGTGCAGCTCTACAAGACCTCCGGCCACTGGGATCATTACAAGGAAAATATGTTCCCGCCCATGCAGGTAGAGGATGAGGAGTTTGTCCTTCGTCCCATGAACTGCCCTCATCATATGAGGATATATGCGTCAAAGCGCCATTCCTACAGGGAGCTTCCCATCAGGATCGCAGAGATCGCTCATGATTTCAGATTCGAGTCCTCCGGAACGCTCAAAGGCATCGAGAGGGGAAGGCATTTCTGTCAGAACGATTCGCATATATTCTGTACGCCCGAGCAGATCAAAGCTGAAGTGAAGGGTGTCTGCGACCTTATCTTTGATACATACAAGGATTTCGGGATCACGGATTATAGATGCGTGCTTTCTCTTCGCGACCCCAAGGATACAGTGAAATATCATCAGGATGATGAGATGTGGAATACGGCGGAAAATGCGCTTCGTGAGGTCCTTAAGGAGATAGGGATCGACTTTACGGAGGAGATAGGCGAGGCAGCGTTCTACGGGCCGAAGCTCGATGTCAATGTCAAGCCCGTGACCGGAAACGAGATCACGCTTTCCACCTGCCAGCTTGACTTCTGTCTTCCGATGAAATTCGACCTTACCTATACTGATGCAAACGACCAGAGAAAGACCCCTGTCGTCATCCACCGTGCGATCCTCGGTTCGCTTGACAGGTTTATGGCTTATATCCTTGAGGAGACAAAGGGCCACCTTCCCGTCTGGCTCGCTCCGACGCAGGCTATCGTCCTTCCGGTATCCGAAAAGACCTTTGAATATTCCGGAAAGATATATGAAAAGCTGAAGGACAAGGGCATCAGGGTGAGGCTTGACGACCGCTCCGAAAAGATAGGCTACAAGATCCGTGAGGCCCAGGCTGTCCTTCGTACTCCTTATATGCTTGTCATCGGGCAGAAGGAGGAGGAGGAAAATGTGATCACTGTAAGAAGCAGGGACACAGGAGAATCAAGTACCATGACTTATGAGGAATTTGAAAAGCTGATCCTCGAAAAGATAGAAAACAAAAGCAGGGAGGTTTAAAAAATGGCTACAGAAGTAAAGAAAAAGACAAAGGGATTTTTTGGTGAGTTCAGAGAATTCATCAGCAAGGGCTCGGTCATGGATATGGCAGTCGGTATCATCATCGGCGGCGCTTTCCAGGCCATTATCAATTCACTTGTGAACGACATCCTGATGCCCCTCATCGGCATGATAATAAAGACGGAATCCCTTGCGGATCTGAAGGTAATGGTAGGCTCCGCGGAGATCGCTTACGGCGCGTTCATCGCTGCCATCATTAATTTCCTCCTGATGGCGCTCGTGCTCTTCATTATCGTTAAGGCGATGAACACGATCAGGGAGAAGACAAAGAAGGAAGAGGAAGAGGCACCGAAGGAGGATTCCGATGAAGTGAAGCTTCTGAAGGAGATCAGGGACGCGCTCAAGAAGGAAAAGAAATAATGGATACAAAAAATATAATGATAGTCGGCGTCGGGGGACAGGGGTCGCTCCTAGCGTCAAAGCTTCTCGGGAAGATCCTCCTTGACAAGGGATATGATGTCAAGGTTTCGGAGGTTCACGGAATGAGCCAGAGAGGCGGCTCCGTTGTGACATATGTCCGTTTCGGGGACAAGGTTTATTCTCCTATCATCGATGAGGGGGAATGCGATTTTCTTGTTTCTTTCGAGAAGCTTGAGGCTGCCCGCTATGTGTCCTTCATGAAGAAGGGCGGGGTCATCGTTACAAATACGCAGGAGATAGACCCAATGCCTGTGATAACCGGACAGGCAGAGTATCCCTCTGATATCCTTGAAAAGGTGAAGGAGCTTGATGTAAAAGTAGATCAGCTTGACTGCCTTTCGATAGCAAATAGCGCAGGCTCCTCAAAGGCCGTAAATATTGTGCTGATGGGGAGGCTTTCAAATTATTTTTCAGATATTGAAGTCGAGGAATGGGAGAAGGCAATAAGGACTTCGGTTCCCGAAAAATTCCTCGAACTCAATCTCAAGGCTTTTTCGATGGGTAGGAAGGGCGAGTGACGATATGCCTGTTACAGAGCTTTTGAAAAGAAACGCGAAAGAATACGCAGACGAGATAGCGCTTGTGGAATTGAATCCCAAGGCGTCCGATGAAAAGAAGCGCTCCTTCAAGGAATTTGACCTCGTGCAGCAGACAGAGGATATGTCCTATCGCAGGCAGCTCACATGGAAGGTCTTTGATGAGAAGGCAAACCGTGTGGCAAACCTTCTGATCGCGCGTGGTGTGCAGAAGGGCGACAAGGTCGCGATCTTGATGTTCAATACCCTTGAGTGGCTTCCGATCTATTTCGGGATATTAAAGAGCGGTGCGATCGCGGTCCCCTTCAATTTCAGATATACAGCGGATGAGATAAGCTATTGCGCTTCTCTTGCTGAAGTGAAGGTGCTCTTCTTCGGACCCGAGTTTATCAACCGTTTGATGACAAACATAGATGAGCTTTCAAGAGGAAGGATACTTTTCTATGTTGGAGACGGCTGCCCGGATTTTGCGGAGCCTTATTTCATGAGGGTTTCAGACCACAGCAGCAGCGAGCCTGAAATCGCTTCAACGCTCACAAACGATGACTACGCTGCGATCTATTTTTCATCCGGAACTACAGGCTTTCCCAAGGCCATACTTCATAAGCATCTTTCTCTCTACCAGGCGGCGGAGATGGAGGCTGTACATCACGAAACGACGCATGACGACTGCTTCCTGTGCATCCCTCCGCTTTATCATACAGGGGCAAAGTTCCACTGGATGGGGTCTCTTTGGACAGGCAGCAGGGCAGTGCTTTTGAAGGGGACTAAGCCCGATATTATCCTTCGGGCTGTATCGGAAGAGAAATGCACGATAGTCTGGCTTCTCGTGCCTTGGGCAAATGACATTCTTGACGCTATCGACAGACAGGAGGTCAAACTCTCTGACTATGACCTTTCCTCGTGGCGCCTCATGCATATAGGAGCGCAGCCTGTTCCGCCTTCACTTATACGTCATTGGAAGGATTATTTCCCCGATCATCAGTATGATACGAATTACGGACTCTCGGAATCAACCGGCCCCGGCTGCGTCCACCTTGGACTTGAGAATATTGAGAAGGTCGGCGCTATCGGAATACCGGGATACAGATGGGAGTGCAGGATCACCGACGAGAATGGGAATGAGGTAAAGAAGGGTGAGGTCGGCGAGCTCTGCGTGAAGGGACCCGGCGTCATGACCTGCTATTACAACAATCCCGAGGCTACCGCCGAGGTTCTGAAGGACGGCTGGCTCTTTACCGGAGATATGGCGCGGCAGGACGAGGACGGGTTCTATTATCTTGTAGACAGAAAGAAGGATGTCATCGTATCCGGCGGTGAAAATATCTATCCCGTTGAGATCGAGAACTTCCTCTCAGAATATTTCAAGGTTGACGACGTGGCAGTGATAGGATTGCCCGACAAGAGGCTCGGAGAGATCACCGGCGCGATAATCAAGGTGAAGGCAGATATGACCTGCACGGAGGAAGAGATAGAGCGCTTCTCGGAGACACTGCCCCGCTACAAGAGACCGAAGAAGATAATATTTGCGGACGTTCCGAGGAATGCCACAGGAAAGATAGAAAAGCCGGCCCTTAGGAAAAAGTACGGAGCCTTCAGGCTTGTTGAGGCAGAGGTACAGTCATAGAAGATTTACGAGTCTTCTTCTTTCGGGGCGGCCTTCGGAGATTTGTTTAAGAGTTTTTTCAGCTTTGTAAGAAAGACACCTTCGCCCTGACGAGCGGAAGTCTCCTCACGGTTCTTTTCAGAGAAACCGGTAAGTATGCTGTGGTTTGCCTCCGCAAGATAATCCATGATACCGTCGATATCGGATTTCTGGTTCTTCGGGCATTTGATGACCTGCCGGTGCGTTGTCGTGATATAGAGCGTATATGATATCGTAAAGACATGCCAGAGCAGCTTGTGAAGGGTCGAGTATTTGTAGATCCATATTATCTCTTTGATAGGGACAATGGCGATCCCGCTCTGTGCAGTCTCGATAAAGAAATTCTGTGTGATATACATGTCCTCTGTCGCAAGCTGCGGGAGGGTTGAAAGCTCTCTTTCAGCCTTGTTCAAAAGGCGCATGGCATTCCCGTACAAAGATAGCCGCCTCACCGGAGGCGATGTGACGGGGAAATAAGCGTAGAGGAAATTGAGAGCGAGCGAAAAGATCGAAAAAAAGAGCGAGAAGAAGATCGCGACCTTCAGAAGTACACTGACAGGCCCTGTCGCCTTGGGCTCGTTCAATACAAAAGAGGAGATATTCTTTGTAAGACCTGCTTCATTCCATGAAAGATCCCGGGCAAGAAGGCTGATGAGACGGTCCTCTGACGGGGTCTTTTCCGTGATACGGGCGGAAAACTCAAGATTTTCTATCATCGGAACGCCCTGCTCGCAGGTTTGGCCGGTGAGGAGTATGAGTGTGCATTCCTCCCCCGTGACTGAGTAATAATAATATCCATAAGTCTGACCGAAGATCATCTTCCTATATCCTGTGAAATAGAGCTTTGAAAGGTCGGCATTTACATAGGTTGTCCCGTCTTTCTGCTTTGCTTCCGCTGAATCCATATCGGAATACGGGACAGGATCGAAAAGGGATCTTACGGGAAGCGCAATGAACATGACAATAAGGAAAACGATAAGGATGGCGGGTGCTATCATCCTCTTCCCATAGAAGCGGGCTATCTTTTTTCTGATATGGTTTTTGAGCTCCCCTGCCAAGGATTTCTCTCCTTCCATTTTTTATCTTCGGTAATAGCGAGTATATTACAAGGGAGTCTCTCTTTCAAGAAGCGAAAGGAAAGCTAAATATGGCGCGGGATTATATGACAAGATTTCATGCGGCGGATGGTACTGTCAGAGCTTTTGCAGTCTCATCAAGAGAATGTGTTGAAGCGGCAAGAGAAGCGCATGACACATATCCTGTCATCACGGCACTTCTCGGGCGCACGCTTTCGGCGGCAGCGCTGATGGGCTGGATGATGAAGGACCCCTGTGACCTTCTTACAGTGCAGCTTCAGGGAGACGGCCCCGCAAAGGGAGTCACTGTCACTGCGGATTCACACGGTCACGTGAAGGGCTTTGCGAGGGTCTCTGATGTTGAACTGCCGCCGAAAGAAAACGGCCATCTTGATGTGGGGGGAGCGATCGGAAGAGGAACCCTCACCGTGACAAAGGACCTCGGGCTCAAGATGCCGTACAGCGGCACGGTCCCTCTTGTGAGCGGAGAGGTGGCGGAGGACCTTACTTATTATTTTGCGGCATCCGAGCAGACGCCTTCTTCGGTGGCTCTCGGAGTGCTGGTAGATACTGATTTTTCAGTGAAATGCGCGGGGGGCTTTATCATCCAGCTCATGCCGGGAACCGCTGAAAAGACGATAGACGTGATAGAGAAAAATTTAAAGACCCTCCCGTCGATCACACAGATGCTTTCAAGCGGAATGTATCCGGAGGACATGATAGAGCGTGCCCTTTCCTCGCTGTCGCCGGTAGAAGAGGAGAGGCATTCCGTATCCTTCTCCTGCGACTGCTCAAGGCAGAGGGTCCTTGATACGATACTCACTCTCCCGAAAAAGGATATCTATGAAATGATAAGTGAGAAAAAGCCTGTTGAAGTGAAGTGTTCCTTCTGCGGGACGGATTATATATTTGAAACTGATGAACTGCTGACGGAGATCAAAAAATGAAAGACGGATTTATAAAGTGCGCCTGCGCGGTGCCGCACGTTTGCGTGGCGGATGTGGAAAGCAATGTAAGTGAGATGAAGCGCCTGATGCAGGAAGCAAGTGATTCGGACGCAAAGATAATAGTCTTCCCCGAGCTTTCGATCACCGGTTATTCCTGCGGCGATCTTTTCGGACAGACGAGCCTTCTTAATAGGGCTCTCGAAGGCCTTTTTGAGCTTGCAAGGGAATCGGAAAAGTATGACGGGATATTTTTTGCGGGCCTTCCCTTTGCCTATCAGAATCATCTCTATAACTGTGCTGCGGCTTTTTCAAAAGGCGAGATCCTGGGGCTCATTCCAAAGACTTATATTCCCGATTATCATGAATTCTATGAGGTGAGACAGTTTTTTCCGGGAGATGACAGCGTCATAGATGTTACGCTTTCAGATGAATGGAACTGCCTTTTTGGAAAAAAGATGATCTTTTCATGCGAGAGCATGGATAGTCTCAAAATCGGAGTAGAGATCTGCGAGGATCTCTGGGCACCCCAGCCGCCGAGCACTGATGCGGCACTTAACGGCGCTGATATCATTGTCAATCTTTCCGCTTCAAACGAGATCATAGGAAAGAGTGAATACAGGCGTTCGCTTGTGCTTTCGCAGTCAGGCCGTATCGTTTCGGGCTATGTATATTCCTGCGCAGGCCCCTTTGAATCCACTACGGACACTGTCTTTGCGGGACATTCCATGATAGCTGAAAACGGAAGGATGATAGCAGAGTCTGAAGCCTTTCATGAAGGACTGACATTTGGGGATATCGATGTTGAAAGGCTCATGTCCGAGCGAAGAAGGATGAATACCTTTACGGGAAAGAGTGATGACTACATTGAGATTCCATTTACGATGGAGATAAGTGAGACTGAGTTGTCCCGTACCTTTCCACCGCATCCTTTCGTGCCGGCGGATGAAAGCGAGCTTTCAAGCCGCTGCAGGGATATTTTTAGGATACAGACTCTCGGACTTTCAAAGCGGCTTCTTGCAGCGCATGCATGTAAAGCCGTGATAGGGATATCGGGCGGGCTTGACTCAACTCTCGCGCTCCTTGTGACAGTGAAGGCCTTTGACAGCCTGGGCTTTGACAGAAAAAATATCATCACCGTGACAATGCCCGGTTTTGGCACGACGGGAAGGACTCATGACAATGCCATTACTCTCATGAAGCATCTTCAAACGGATGTCAGAGAGATATCGATCGTGCCTGCGATGAAGCAGCATTTTTCGGATATCGGGCTTTCTGAGGACGACCGGTCAGTAACATATGAAAATGCGCAGGCCAGGGAGCGCACCCAGATACTTATGGATATCGCCAATATGGAAAACGGCCTTGTGATAGGTACGGGCGATCTTTCGGAGCTTGCCCTCGGCTGGGCCACCTACAACGGAGACCAGATGTCGATGTACGGAGTGAATGCATCCGTCCCGAAAACACTTGTAAGATACCTCGTAAGATACGAGGCTGTCTCCCGAAACGCTGATGATACGCGACTTTCAGAGGCCCTCTTTGATATCCTTGATACGCCTGTCTCTCCGGAGCTTCTGCCCCCGAAAGACGGAGAAATAGAGCAAAAGACGGAGGACATAGTAGGACCTTACGAGCTTCATGATTTCTTTTTGTATTACATGATGCGCTTCGGCTTCTCCCCGAAAAAGATAATGCGCATAGCGCTTTTGGCTTTTGCCGGGAGATACGAAAAAGAAGAGATCAAAAAATGGGAGACGGTCTTTTTCAGAAGGTTCTTCACCCAGCAGTTCAAGAGATCAGCACTTCCCGACGGACCGAAGGTCGGCTCTGTTTCGCTCTCACCGAGAGGCGACTGGAGGATGCCTTCTGATGCGGTTTCAAAACTTTGGCTTGATGAGATAGAGGAGATTTGAGATGAGCCTTAATGGAAAAAGCTGGAGAGATAATGTCCGCTTCGTCACTCCTTATGTTCCCGGTGAACAGCCTGACGGGGCTGATATTATAAAGCTTAATACAAACGAAAACCCTTATCCGCCTGCACCTGCTGTGGCATCTGTTCTGAAGGATTTTGATTCGGGGAGGCTTCGGAAATACCCCAAACCCCTTTGTGACGGGCTTCGCAAAGCACTCTCTGATTGGTTTTCAATTGCGTCCGAAAATATCTTTGTCGGGACCGGCTCTGATGATGTGCTCGCGCTTTCGTTCCTTACTTTTTTCAATTCAAAGGAAAGAAAGCCTTTGCTGTTTCCGGATGTGACCTATTCTTTTTATGATGTCTGGGCAGAGCTTTTTGGTATCAGTTATGAAGCCATACCATTAAGGGATGATCTTTCGATAGATGAAAATGACTATATAGGAAGAGAAAACGGCGGCATCGTGATCGCAAATCCAAATGCTCCAACCTCCCTTTCCATGCCGCTTTCCGCTATCGAAAGGATAGTAAGTGAAAATCCCTCATCGGTTGTTATCATAGATGAAGCCTATGTGGATTTCGGCGGCGAGACAGCGCTTCCTTTGATAGAGAAATATGACAATCTCCTTATCACCCGAACCTTTTCAAAATCCATGAGTCTCGCGGGCAGCAGGATAGGCGTGGCACTTGGTTCAAAGGAGCTTATCAAGTATCTCTGGGATGTCCGGAATTCCTTCAATTCCTATACCATGGATTCGATCACGCAGGAGATAGGAGTAGCAGCGCTTTCAGACAGGGATTATTTTGATGAAACAAGAAAAAAGATAATAGAGACTCGGGAGCGCTTTTCCAAAGAACTATCTGCGCTTGGATTTGTGTTTCCGGAGTCGTCTTCAAACTTTGTCTTTGCAAAGCATCCGGCAATTGATGCCGCAGTGCTTTTTGAAGATCTCAAAAAAGAAGGGATCTATGTGAGGCATTTCAAGGGCGAGCGGGTAAAAGATCATCTTCGGATAACGATAGGACTTGACAGAGAGATGGAGCGGCTTCTTGATTTTCTTAAGGCTTATGTTTCTTTGAACAGGAGATGATGAGATGGGATATGAAATAGATACGATCGG
>CACYBK010000040.1 GCA_902772635.1 uncultured Lachnospiraceae bacterium
ATTACCCGATGGAAGAAAACTGTCGGATGCTGAGATTCACATAGTCGATGCCATGAAGGAAAACAGCAGGATCACCCAAAGTCAGTTGGCTGCCCGGCTTGGTATAGATATAAATACTGTAAAATACTATGTACGTAACCTGAGTAAAAATAATGTCATAGAACGCAAAGGCAATAACAGGACCGGTGAATGGGTAGTCCTGATGAGCCCCTGACTCCGTCCCCAGGGTCCATTAGATGCAGCTAAATTCGATGGCAAAAGATGGTTTTGTTATATGGAGGGTATGTTATGTCGTACGCTACATTAGAAAAGAAATTAAAGCTCATTCCTGAGGCATATCTGGATGAAGTTTCAGATTATATTGAATTCCTGCTGTTCAAAATAAATGCTCAAGAAGAAAATGATGCAAAAACAGATCTTTCAGAGTTCTTCGGATCAGTCAGGATCAAAGAAGACGGACTGGATATACAGAGGAGAATGAGGGATGAGTGGGATTAATTACCTTACAGATACCAATGCATTGATTTATTTGCTGGATGAAATGACAGAGGGACGGTTCTTTTGTCACTCCTAAGAGGATTGATAAATGAAAAAATATCAAGCTGTCCCTTTCCCGGACGAAACCAAATACGCTCTTTCAGAGGCTCCCTTTTTTGATGAGAGGACCGGCATTATCTCTTTTGTTGATATCCTTGCCGGAAGGTTTGTGCGTATTTTTCCGGATGGAGAAAATAAAGTCTTTGACTTAAACCAGCCCCTTGGCGCCGCAGTTCCCGGAGAGAAGCCCGGCGACTATATCTTCGCTGCGACCGACGGGATATATCTTTTTTCGGATGAAAAAGCCACTTTGCAGTTTGATCTCAAGCCCCATCTTCTTTCATGGCAGCGCTGCAATGATGCAAAAAAAGATCCCGCAGGAAGGCTATATTTTGGCACCTCATCCCTTGATGAAAAGCTTGGGATTGGGGGAAATCTCTATTGCCTTGAAAATGACAATATTAGGGTATTGGAAAAAGACACGAGGATCGCAAACGGCATGGCCTGGGACAGGGCCTCAAAGAAATTCTTCTTCGCGGATTCCGGGGAGCATGCCGTTTTTGTTTATGATTACGACATTGATACCGGAAATATCTCCGGCAAAAGAGAATTGTTCAAAATCACTGACGGCGTGCCGGACGGAATGTGCATTGACGATGACGACAACCTCTTTGTTGCCGTATGGGGCGGATACCGGATCGAAAAAAGAAGTGCAAAGACCGGGGAGCTCCTTGCCGTCATAGAGCTTTTGGCTGAGAATGTCACCTCCTGCTGCTTCATAGAAAAGCATAAGCTCTTAATCACAACCTCCGGGGAAGGGCTATCGGGCGAACGCGACGGGAAGGTGTTTTCCTGCGAAGTCTAATGCAAGGAGCCACGGAGACGGTTCTTGGCACTGCAGATCAAAACGCAGCGTCCATGCCGCCCTGTGGCTTTGCTTCCTCTGCTTCGAGATGATCCGGTTCAAGATGATAAGGCAGAGATATCTTCATCAGAGGCGGAAGCTTCTCTCCTTTTGAACTGAGGAATTCCCGAAATACCCAGGGTCTGTCTGTGATCATTCCGTCAACGCCCATCCTGTACATTGTCTCCATGTCTTCCCTGGTGTTTACCGTCCAGGGAACCACCTTCATACCGCTCCTGTGAGCCTCTTCAACCTGCTCTTTTGTAAGCTCGCCACAGTACGGTGACACCACATCAAATCCCATCGCTGCCGCAGCTTTGACCGCATCGCCACCAAAATCATTGATATCAAGCCCGCCGAGCCAGGGCGAGGGCTCATCCCGTTCAAGCCAGAGCGTTACGGAATCCGTTCCGCCCCATGACTCCTGCTCGCTGTACAAAGCTACCGTCCTGATATCAGGATCCATTTTCTTCATCCTTGCGAGAATATCCCAATCAAAGGACTGGAGCAGCACCCTGTCTTTGAAGCCAAATTCATCTACGAGTTTCATGAACTCTGTCAGCATTTCGTCTTTGTCATAATTTTTTTTATACAAAATTCCAGCGGCCGGATCAGACCAGTATTTCGCCTCTATACTGAGTTGCACATTATCATTGCCGCTGTCCCTTACAAGTGTAAAGAGCTGCCTCAGTGTTGGGATGCACGCCTCATGCTGAACCTGGGTTCGTCCGTGCATTTCGAAATACTCACTCTCCTCATCCATAGCCCCGACATTGAAGGACTGCACCTCCTCAAGCGTCATATCGGAAATATAATATCTGTCGGCTTCGATGCGCTTCCCTTCTGAATCTACGGTTATGTCGGGATTGAGCACAGAATTGTGCGCTATCACGATCTCATTATCCTTTGTCAACTGGATGTCGCACTCTATTGTTGAGGCCCCGTTCTCAATGGCGTACTGGAAAGCGTACAGTGTGTTCTCGGGCCTTGCGTCCCTGCCACCCCTGTGAAATTCAATATCGTAGTATTCCGCCGCTTTTGGTATGTCAGCAGGCTTCGAGCCGCAGGCAGAAAAATTCAAGGCAAGAGCGGCTGCCAAGACTATCGATCCGAGTTTTCTGATATGTCCTTTCATATACCCTCCAATGAATGGCCCCGCCCTTCCACGATCACCTCTTTGCAAGCTCAACCATCTTCCTGAAATAGTTGATCGAGGTATTGTCCAGACTGCGCACCACCGCGATCTCAGGATGGTATTGCACGCCGAGCACGAAGGACTTGTCCGGGCGCTCAACGGCTTCGATCATTTCAAGCCCTGATATTTCCACCATTCCAGTCACCTTAAGGCGCGTCCCTTCGGTTGAGACCACTGCCTGATGATGCCAGGACGGAGCATCCTTTATCACATCTGCCCCCATCAGCCGGTAAAGCAGGGAATCATGGTCTTTGACAACGACATCATGAAAAGCGAAATCACGGTATTCGCCCTGAATTTTTGGTTCATTTCGATGTTCATATCCGTAATCCAATCCAAGCTCCTTAAAGTATGCGGGGATATCCTGCGCGACACTGGCTCCGGATACGACGGAAAGCATCTGCATTCCTCTGCAGATAGCAAGGACAGGGATGTCCTTTTCAAGGCAATAGCTCATCAGAAGATAATCCGATACATCCCTTTCAGCACTGAAGCCTTCCTTTGTCTGCGCATCCTGCGGTTCAAAATAAAGCGACGGGCTGATATCCTCTCCGCCGGGAAATACGACCACATTGATCCCGGCCATTATCTCTTCGACATTTGAATTCTGCCAGGTGTTGGTCTTCACCAGCTTTGCAGCTTCTTTTGAAAGACTCCCGTCTTCATATTTCCCATCCTTCAATTGATCGTTCTCGTAATATAGATCATAGGAACGTACCAAACCCAGAACACGCGCTGTACCTCCCGCTGCTTCGATCGCCTGACAGGTTGCCGCAAAGGACTCGGAATTCTGGTCGCTCCTCCAGGCAACGCCAATGACCGGCTTTTGCGAACTGTCTTCTTTCTTTGCGCAGGAGGCTGCGTTCAGAACAAACAGGAAGACCATCAGGAATATGACAACCGACATCAGCCTCTTATTGAAAATGCCTTTTTTCGACTGTTTATTATATGGTCTTTCCATTATCCGCTCCTATCGTCTTCTACAGAATGCCCGCGATGAACCTGCGGAATTCATTATACTCTATAAACATTACGGAATACAGCCGCATTTGCAGGGAGAGAGGAGACGGTTCTCTATCTCCGAGAACCATCCCCTGCCGCAACCAAACGCGCCAAAATTCCCCGCATCTTGTAAATTCCGGTTGGTAGAAAATCGCGCAACCCCACATTACAATAATCACATAGTTTTGATTTTGGGGAGGCTTATATGGTTGTTGTAAAGGTACATGGGCTTACGAAGAAATACAGGGACTTCACGCTTTCTGATGTGTCCTTCACTCTTTCAAGCGGGCGTATCACGGGCTTTGTCGGCAGGAACGGTGCGGGAAAGACCACGACGATCAAGTCCATGCTCGGTATGGTCCATCCGGACAGCGGGAGTGTTTCATACTTTGATATGCCTTTTGCCGGCAATGAGGCAGCGATCAAAAAGCGCATCGGTTATTCAACCGGAACTGTCAGCTGGTATCCGAGAAAAAAGATAATTGACATAGTTGATATCGTAAAAAGGTTCTATGACACCTGGGATGATGAGGCTTACAGGAATTATCTCCGTCTTTTTGAAATAGATGAAAAGAAGACTCCGCGCGAGCTTTCCGAAGGCATGAAGGTGAAGCTGAACCTCGCTCTCTCGCTTGCGCACCGTTCTGATGTGCTGATCCTTGATGAGCCGACAAGCGGTCTTGACCCGTTTTCGAGAAACGAGCTTTTAAATATATTCGAGGAGCTTCGAAACCGCGGCACGACCGTATTCTTCTCAACCCATATCGTTTCAGATCTTGAAAAATGCGCTGATGACATTATCTATATTTCAAAAGGAAAGATAATTAATTCAATGCCAAAATCAGAATTCAGCCAAAAATATTCAAATGCCGGTGAAAGCCTTGAGGATACTATACTCCGGCTGGAGGGAGGTGTCTTTAATGCGTAATATACTTCGAAAGGAGATGCGGCTTTCCGCTTCAATTCTTTCATACCTTTTCATTTTCTTCGGACTCATGTTCCTGCTGCCGGGCTATCCTGTTCTCCTTGGAGCCTTTTTCGTAACGCTTGGGCTGTTTCATGGCTTCCAGTGGGCAAGGGAAGCAAACGATATTGTTTTTTCAGCGCTGCTTCCCATAGCAAAAAAGGATATCGTAAAGGGAAGATTTCTTTTTGTCTGCCTGATAGAATTCTGCGCCCTTCTTTTGATGGCGCTTTCCATCGTGCTTCGTATGACAGTTTTCGATTCCCCTGTTTACAGGACCAATTCGCTGATGAACGCGAACTTTTTTGCGCTATCCCTTGCTTTTCTGATCTTTGCACTTTTCAACCTGATATTCGTCGGAGGCTTCTTCAAAACAGCCTACAAGATCGGGCGCCACTTTGTAGTCTTTATTATTGTATGCTTTTCTATTATATTTGTTTCTGAAGCACTTCATCATATACCCGGGCTTGAAAGGCTGAATTCCTTTGGGTTTGATGATATACCGCTTCAGCTGATACTGCTCCTTGCCGGGATCATTATCTTTTTTGTGATCACATTTTTTTCATACAAAAAGGCGTGCAGGGATTTTGAAATATTAGATCTATGAGAGGGAGAAGACAATGCTCAAAGACAATCTTGTAATGCTTCGAAATATTCACGGTTTTTCACAGGAAGCGATCGCTGAAAAGATAGGTATCTCGCGGCAGGCCTACGCGAAATGGGAGACAGGTGCCACCGTTCCCGATATTGAAAAATGCCGGGCTTTGGCGGATGTTTACGGAACAACGATTGACAGCCTGATAAGGACAGAGCCGGTTGAGGGCGTCGGGATGATACCTCCCGCGCCCAAGGGAAAGAACATCTGGGGCTCTGTCATGATCAATGACAGAGGTCAGATCGTAATACCAAAGGGCGCGCGCGATCTCTTCGGCTTGTCGGGAGGACAGCGCCTGATCGTTCTCTCTGACGAGAACGGGATCGCCCTGGTGCCTGACGAAACCTTCATGGCGAATATGAAAAGAGTCATGGAATTTGCGGAAATGAACCCGGAGAAATGAACCCAGGGGACGGAGTCAAGGGACCATTATTGAATGGTCCCAGGGGACGGAGTCAAGGGACCAAAAAAAAATAGCTCCTGGAGACGGAATCAGAGGGGCAAAATGAGGCAAAATGCCCGTATACGCAGTTTTCAGCAAGAAAAAATGGTCCCTCGACTCCGTCCCCAGGGACCATTTATAGAAACTGAAATGTCAGATCAAGAACTGACTGAAGCCCGTAACTTCAAGGATTTCCTTGACATCTTTGCTTACATTGACCATATGGAAATTCTTTTCCCCGGCAAGACCCTTGTACATTATCATCATGACTCGAAGACCGGCAGATGAGATGTACTGAAGATCTTTTGCGTCAACTGTAATGGATGAAAGGGCTTCTTTCCCGGGAATGTTTTCGTATTTTCCAAGGAGGTCAGGAGCCGTGATCGTATCAAGCCTCCCGCTGAGTGAAATGGAAAGATCCTTGTCCTTTAATGACAGAACGGCTTCAAACTCTTTGTCCTTTACTTCCTGCACCAGGCTTTCCCCTTCTGAATCCAATGTCAGTACACACATTTCAATGCCGCGGTAAGCCTCCCTCAAAGCCTCGAGTTTCTCCTTATCTCCTCCCAGAGAAGTGAGTTCCGGAAGAAGGTCGGCATAAGAGATCTTTTCCACTGAAAATCCATGTTCTTTCAGAAAGCCTTCTGCCTTTTCCACTCCGCCGTCAAACAGACTGTTGTGCCCAAGGCTTGCATCAGCCATTTTGTTTGCCGTATTATCGGCAAAAGCCCTGACAGTCTCTGGATCATCCTTGAAAAGCACAGAAAATGTGGCCGGAAATACAGCCATGCTTGTCATATCCCCTGTGATCCAGCATCCGCCATGCTTACTCAGGATCTTTTTCATATTTTCCACAACAGATATCAACTCGGGCTCTGTAAAATAACCCAAAAGCCCGTCCGTAACTATGCATACCTCCCCGTCAATAGTATCCACTGCCTTGCTCATGGACTCAAAGTTCGTTGCATCCACACCATAGTAATTAACAGTCTTCCCGTATTTGTCAGGGAGCAGGTCCTTCACTATGCCCCCGATCTCATCCGCCACCACCGGAAGGTCAAACCCGATGTAATTAAATCCTTCCCTTGCGGCGAAAAAGGCTCTCGGCGTGTATCCTGAAGGAAGGTCTATGATATTTTTCTTTTTCTCCTTTAATATCATCCGGTTGCTGATCTCATATCTGGCCTCGAGACCTATGGAAAAGGCCTTCAGTATGATCTGCGGAGGCGCGGCAACACCCTGAATGTCGCTTATATCCATTTTTGACAAAACGGCAATAGCATCCTTGTTTCCCGCCTGAGCCAGGGAAGTTATTGTCCCCTTACCGGTGGTAAAGATCGGATTCACTCTCGCCTGAAGTTCTTTGTCTGACATGATACTTCTCCTTTCTATCATCAAAGCAGGCCATATGAGCCTTTGCGATTGTATCACATCTTCCTGCCGCCGACCACATGTGCCGCGTCATTCCAATTCAACCGGTGCAACTCCCCCTTTTCTTCCATTCCGGGAAAGCCGTTCTGTCGAAGGGCTTCGTAAAGGACTATGGCAACCGCGTTTGAGAGATTTAATGACCTGATGTCATGCCCCATCGGGATCCTGATGCAGTCCTCCTCGTGATCCACCAGGATCTCCTCGGGGATGCCTGCGCTCTCTTTTCCGAACATTATGAAGTCATCCACCCCAAAGCTGACATCCGTATAAGACCTTTTTGCCTTGGTTGTTGCAAGCCACACCTTTGCGTCCGGATGCTTACTTCGAAAATCCTCATAGTTAATATAACGCGTATAGTCCAGCTTTTCCCAATAGTCCATCCCGGCGCGTTTCAGGTCTTTCACCTGCAGCCTGAAGCCAAGTGGTTCGATCAGATGAAGCGAGCTTCCCGTAGCCACACAGGTCCTTCCGATATTCCCGGTATTCTGCGGGATCTCTGGCTGATGCAGAACGATATGCATTAATTTCCACCCGCATAGAATTCTGTCTTCGTCCTGTTCTCCTGAATGAGAACCGTAGACTGGTGCAGCTTTTCGCATAGTTCATCCGCTGCCGCATGAACTGCCGCTATGTTGGTATCACTCAGGACCGCAACGACCGAATATTCCTGAAACAGTTCACCGTTTTCCTTCCATCCGCCGTTTGCTTCCTGAATGGTATATCCGCCAAAATGATCGGCAAGCACCTCCTCAACAAGCTCCTTTGCTTCATCCGGTGTGCACACCGGCTCATTGGTTTCCTGGTCATTCGTACCTATGTACATGACATATTGTACATCAGGACTGTTTATCACAGGTACAAGGTTTATTATGGACATTACTATCGCAGCTGCCGACAGTATGATCGCGATGATACCGATTTTCTTACTCATAGATTTAAAACCTCCTTTTTTCCGGAAACAGGCGGTGCCTCTTCGCACCGCCTGTCTCTTGCGCCTCATTTATCGCCTCTATTCCGGAAACACTGCTCAAGTGTTTCCTGCGCGAAAATCGCAGGCATGAGGTGCCCTTCATATGCGATTTTCTGCGCATCCACGCAGAGAGAGATAATGAAACGCTGAGTAGATCAGCTTTTCATTATCTCCCTCGCTGCCACCACCGGGATGCCGGTGCCGGCGCAGTCTTCAATGAGCACATCCCCTATATGCACCGGCGCCGTCGCAGAAGCCTTGTTTATATCCTTCATCACCTCAAATATCTTCCCTTTCGGAACAGGCGACTTCGTCTTCACCGATACCCGCTCATATACGCCGCCTTTCACCTTGACAGTGGATGTCACGGTCCGCACGGGATTTGTCACCTCGTCCCTTGCGTACTGCTCGCCGCGGGGACAGGTGTTCCCGGAAACCTTTGTTATCTCTTTATCCGTAAGCTCAACCGTAAGAAAGCAGCCCATAGGGCAGTTGATACAGGTGAGATTCCTTTCCTCCGTCATCTTCACGCCTCCTCTATTTTAAGGGTAATATCAGTAAGCTCCGGTCTCTTCAAAAGATCGTCCTTCAAGAGTACCACCTGTTCCATCTCACCCGGTGCAATGATACGCTTCTTCACATGGCGTACCCTCTCATCACCGTAATAAACGCTTACATAGGAATCCTTGTAGATATCGCCGACCCTGAAGCGTACGGTGAGATTGTCTGAAAGGCGCTTCGGGTCTATATGGGACGGCACCGTATATCTCACGCCGCTCTCGCCGTGAAGAGTGATCTTCTGCCCGCTTTCCTCCTGCGCTTTCCCGAGAACAAAGGCTGCGGCATTTTCTCCTGCCTTTTTTGCCTCCTCTGAAACGAAGTCCACAAGGTCGTGGACGTGAAGGACATTCCCGCAGGCAAAGACTCCGGGGATCGATGTCTCAAGCGACTCATTCACTATGGGCCCGTTTGTCACGGGATTCATTTCGACTCCCGCGTTCCTCGAAAGCTCGTTTTCAGGTATCAGTCCGACCGAGAGAAGGAGGGTGTCGCAGGTATATCTCACTTCAGTTCCTTTGATGGGCTTTCTGTCAGGTCCAACCTCTGCAATAGTCACTGCCTTGATATGCTCCTTACCCTCAATGTCGATCACGGTATGCGAAAGAAGGAGGGGGATATCAAAGTCGTTGAGGCACTGGACTATGTTTCTCTTTAGTCCTCCGGAATAAGGCATTACCTCGGCAACTACCTTTACGATCGCGCCTTCGAGCGTCATACGGCGCGCCATGATGAGTCCGATGTCGCCGGAGCCGAGTATCACTACCTCGCGTCCGGGCATATAGCCTTCGATATTAACAAGCCTCTGAGCCGTACCTGCCGAGAATATCCCTGCCGGTCTGTAGCCCGGGATATTGAGGGCTCCGCGCGGTCTCTCCCTGCAGCCCATGCAAAGGACCACTGCCTTTGCCTTGATCTGAAACATCCCGTCCGTCCTGTTCATCGCGGTCACTGTCTTGTCAGGCGCGATGTCCATTACCATAGTGTCGAGCCTGTAGTCAATACCAAGCGTGAGCACCTCGTCTATGAAGCGCTGCGCATACTCGGGACCGGTCAGCTCCTCTTTGAATGTATGGAGCCCGAAACCGTTGTGGATGCACTGGTTCAATATTCCTCCGAGTTCCCTGTCACGCTCTATTATGAGAATGGAGTCCGAACCCGCCTTCTTTGCGGCTGCTGCTGCGGCAAGTCCCGCGGGGCCTCCGCCTACTATCACTATATCATAATCCTTCATCTCTTCCCCCTCGCTCAATCTTCCCTGACACCCTTGGTGCGGCACATCACTATCTTTGAGTCTCCCCCGCTCTTTGTGATATCGGTAAGTGAAAGTCCGGTCTCTCTGCAGATTATCTCCATTACCCTCGGGCTGCAGAAGCCTGCCTGGCAGCGTCCCATTCCGGCTCTTGTGCGTCTCTTGATGCCGTCGAGCGAGCGGGCACCGAGAGGTCTTCTTATCGCATCTATGATCTCGCCCTCTGTCACCGATTCGCAGCGGCAGATGATACGCCCGTATGCGGGATTTTCCTTTATGAGCTTGTTTCTTTCCTCTATCGAAAGGTTCGCGGGATTCAGGATATCTTTTCTTTCAGGCTTGAAGGAAGCCTTCTCCTTCGCCTTCAAACGGTCTTTTATCATACCGCTTACAAGAAC
>CACYBK010000041.1 GCA_902772635.1 uncultured Lachnospiraceae bacterium
ATCATGAAAACGATACCCTAATGCATCAGGCCTGCAAGCGGATTGTTGTTATAAAACCAACTCAGTATTGCATTCCCGTCTATCGTCGACAAAAGCGACCTTCCAAGCTCCGTGGTTCCGATACAGCTGATGAGATACATGAGTATCCATACCAGAAGAAAGCCCTCAAGAACCCCGAACAGGACGCCGAGAATATGCTGTCTTATTGCAAAGCCCCTGTCCATCATTATGACCTTGAAGATGATACGGATTATGAAGCATATAAGTGCCGCTATCAGAAAGGTGAATATCTTTGAAAGCCCGGAAAGGGCGTAATCCCTGATCTTTGACGCGACCGATTCCGCAACGTATGAGACGACCGTCTCCTTTACCCCGTTCACAGCAGACGAAATATTGTAATTTTCGATCGCCTCCTGGGCCGTCCCTCTGATGGCGCGGTTTAGCGAAGGCGGTAGCGTGCTGTCATAGGAAGCGCTTCCCGTTGAATCCGAAATATCCTTTGTGGCGGAGCTCTTGTTGGAGTCCACGTCGGAGACGAGCCTCGTGATGATATCTGCTACGAAGGATGTCGAGGAAGAATCCTTTTTTTCATTATTCTCCACCATCGAGTCGAGGCTGCCGGAGCCCGTTCTCGTGAGCTTCTGCTCTATGTAGCCCTTCGAGCTCTCATATATCCTGTCTCCGACACCGGTCTTGTTTTCAAGATAATCCCGCATCACTGGACTTAAGAATATCACGGACAGGATGATCACGGCCCAGGAGATAAGCCCGAATACTATACCAAAAAGGCCTTTTCGAAAGCCGTTGAAGGCGCAGAGGAATATTATCGCAAATACGAGTATCAATAAGATCATGCTTCTACTTCAGATGCACCTTTTCAAGGTGGGCGTCCCTTATCAGGACATAGTTCGCGCCGCCGTCCCAGGGCATTATCCCTGCTATGCCGGAGGGGAAAACATATGAAAACTTCTTTATTCCGAGCACCGTAAAAAGCTCCAGCCTTTCACCGTCAGAGACCGCAACCTCATTGTTTGAAAGGAAATAACTCTCCGTATGAGCGAAATCTATGGGTGTCTGATAACGCACCTTCCCTTTTGAGCTGTAATTCGTAAGCGTGCTCTTCTCATCCCCTGTGATCAAGGCAAAGTACTTCGGGGAGGTAAGGACGGACTTGATCTTTTCCTTCAAAAAGATCTCCTTTTCCACAGTCGGAACCGAGGAACTGCTGAAGATAATGACCTCATTGTCGGAAAAAGCCGCGCTTCTGCCGTCATCAAAATGATGAAGGGAGGGTATCACCCTGCCGGAATAGGAATATCTTGCAGCGATATTGTTTTTGAGAGCGGCTCCGGATGCGGAAAAATCGTAAAAGAGCAAAGTAGTCTTGATGTCACCCGCTGAAAGGTCCAGTGCAGAGACAAGAAGAGTGCTGCCCGAGGGAGAGAGCGAAAGTGCTATAGGATAGCCGGAATTTTGCGTATGAAGCTCGCCATTCGCCTTCTCAGCACCGTCTGAACCGTATAATAATATCCTGTGGGAATCGCCGTCATTTGCAAGCACCGCCGACACTCCGGAGGATGAGACGGCGGCCTTTGTTATCTGCCCCTTGACCTTGATCCTCACCATCTTTCCCGAGGACGAAAAAACGTCCGCCTCTCCGCCGCCGCTGTCATAGACCATAAAAAAGCTTCCCGCCTTCACGGTCTTCGGGGCGGCCATTTCAAAGGACTGGGCCCATAGGAGATTTCCGTCGAGATCGAGGCATTTGATACCGTCCCGGCTAACTCCGGTGACAGTATCATTGAAGGCCTCCCAGACAGTACCGGCCGCCACAGTGAGCGGGGCTCGGGATTTCACCTCGTAGGATGTGAATGACCTGAATATGAGATATAATATCAAAAGGGCCGCTGAAGCAATGATGACTACAGCGACCGCTATCTTTCTTTTCATCAGAATACAAACATGAAGGCTCCGTATGCCGGCATCGGAAATGCTATCGAATACTCCTTCGTATCGCATTTCTCAGCCTTCGGAGTATAATACTTCTTTCTATTCTCCGGCCAGATCTGGTCCGGCCCGTCACCCGCAAGATCCTTCAGAAGTTCAGGGTCGTCACTTGCGAACAGCAGCCTGTGGCGCTTCTGAGAGATGACTCCCACCTTGAAATCGTCGTAATGCATTGGAGTGAAGTTCACGACGCAAAGGATGGAATTCTTCCCGTTCTTTGCCTTTCTTACGAAGCTGTAGATGGAACGGGTGCTGTCATTTGCGTTGATCCACTCAAAGCCTGCCCAGGAAAGATCCTGCTCATAGAAGGCAGGGTACTTCGTATACGCGTGAAGAAGGCTCTTCACCACATTCTGAACATAGAGGTGTTCAGGGTTTCCGAGAAGATACCAGTCAAGCTCCCTCTCCTCGCTCCACTCCTGGACTTGGGCGAATTCCTGTCCCATGAAGAGCAGCTTCTTGCCGGAATGCGCCATCATGAAGACATAGCCTGCCACAAGGTTCCTGAACTTGTCGATCCCGAGGCCCGGCATCTTGTTCAGCATCGAGCATTTGAGATGCACCACCTCGTCATGGGAGAGCACCAGGATATAGCGCTCGGCTTCATTGTAGGACATCGCGAAGGTCAGCTTGTTGTGATTGTCCTTTCTG
>CACYBK010000042.1 GCA_902772635.1 uncultured Lachnospiraceae bacterium
CATCTCATATTCCAGCATACATCGACAATAGGCCTTCGTGAGTATGTTTCAAAGAGAGTGGTTCTCTCGCGCCATCTTGAGAAGAGAAAGACGCGTTACGGTGATATATCTGTGAAGGTCTCAGAGGGCTACGGAGTTCGAAAGGTAAAGCCCGAGTACGAGGAGCTCGTGAGATTTGCCGCGGAAAATGATATAGGTATCCGGGAACTCCGGGAGCAGATCAGCAAGGAAATCTGAAGGCGCCTTGGAAAAGAGTGTTTTTTTAAAGAGGCTTGAAAGAGACCTCATCAAAAAGGACAGAAGCGCCCTCTGGTCCCCCTTCACAAAGGCAGTAAGGGATTATTCCCTTATCAATGAGGGCGATCGCGTTGCCGTATGCATAAGCGGCGGGAAGGATTCATTCCTTCTCGCAAAGCTCATCCAGGAGCTTCAGTGTCATGGACCCATTGACTTTGAAGCCATATATCTTTCGATGGATCCCGGTTATGCGAAAAGGAACAGGGAGCTTATAGAAAAGAATGCAAGCCTCCTTGATATTCCCGTCACTTTCTTTTCCTCGGATATATTTGAAAATGTTGATGTGATCGAAAAAAATCCCTGCTACATTTGCGCGAGGATGCGCCGGGGCTATCTTTACAGCAGGGCAAAGGCAATGGGCGCAAACAAGATCGCACTCGGCCATCACTTTGATGACGTCATAGAAACGATACTTATGGGGATGCTCTACGGCGGACAGTTTCAGACCATGATGCCAAAGCTTCGGTCAAACAATTTTGAAGGGATGGAGCTTATCCGTCCCCTTTACTATGTAAGGGAGGACGATATCAAAAAATGGAGGGATTCAAACGATCTTGAATTTCTTCGCTGCGCCTGCCGCTTCACGGAGAGGAACGATAATGAGGAAGACCCGATGGACTCAAAGCGGCTTGAGACAAAGAAGATCATCCGTGAGCTTAAGAAAACAAATCCTTACATCGAAAAGAATATTTTCAAAAGCGCACAAAATGTGAATCTGAAGACAGTGCTTGCCTACAAGAGCGATGGTGTGAAGCACTTTTTTACCGATGACTATTGAGAGGGGAATGATAATAATGACAGCTTCCACCCTTCTTATCGAAAAGGAAAGTGTAGACATATCACTTAAGGATGTACTGATATTTGCAGGCTACAGAACCTGTGACAAGGATTCTCCGGTTTCCGAAGAGTACAAAAGAAGAGCGCAGGATGCTCTTTCAAAGATAAAGCAGGTCTTTACTCCAAAGGCCTGCTTTATAAGGTCTGATATAGAAAAAAGAGGAGAGGATTTTGTTGAGATCCTCGGAATGAGGCTTGAAAGCAAACCACTATCAGAGCTCCTTTACCCATGCAAAGAGGTTTTCCTTTTTGCCGTGACAGCAGGTCCCATTGTTGACAGGGAGATATCAAAGATGAGATTTTCTCCCGTTGACGAGATACTCTATGACGCGGCCGGGAGCGCAGCGGCAGAGGCTTTGTGCGATGAGGCTGAAAGACAGCTTTCTTCCCTTGCAGGGAAAAAACTCTGCCAGAGGTTTTCACCGGGCTACAGCGGACTCTCAATTGACTGCCAGGCGGATTTTCTGCGGGTCCTTGAGGCAGGAAAACGCGCAGGGATCTATCTTACAAAAGGGAATATGATGGCTCCGCTGAAGTCGGTGACCGCGATACTAGGGATCCCCGAAAAGGAAGGGGAGGAAAGGACATTATATTGAACATACTTGACGCAATAAAGGAACGCCGGCTCTTCTGTGACGGCGGGACAGGTACTTATCTTCAGGCGCGCGGCTTAAAGCCCGGTGAGCCTCCGGATCTTTGGAACCTTTCAAGACCGCAGGATATAATCGGGATGCACAAGGCTTATCTTTTTGCCGGGTCCGACATCATAGCATCAAATACCTTCAGCGCGAACCCGCTTCGTTTTGAAAACTACGAAGAGATAATAGCTGCCGCGATCAAAAACGCCCGTACTGCCATAAAGGAAGCCGGAAAGAAGGAGGGAGAAGCCTTCGTGGTCCTTGATATGGGACCTTCAGGGCGGATGCTTGAGCCGCTTGGGGACTTTCCTTTCGAGGAAGCGGTAGAGACCTTTGCAAAAATTGTCAAGGCGGCGGTGCCATATTCACCGGATGCGATCCTGATCGAGACCATGAACGATTCCCTTGAGACAAAGGCAGCCGTACTTGCGGCAAAGGAGAATTCCTCCCTGCCTGTCTTTGTGACGAATGTCTATGACGAGAACGGGACACTCATGACAGGCGCTTCTCCCGAGGCCATGGTAGCGATGCTCGAAGGACTTGATGTCGATGCGCTTGGAATGAACTGCTCACTTGGACCAAAGCAGATGATCCCTTTGGTCGAGCGGATAATGAAGATAACATCCACGCCCGTTATCGTAAATCCAAATGCGGGACTTCCGAGGACCGAGGATGGTAATACAGTCTATGATGTCGGAGAGGATGAATTTGCTTCCTGCATGAAGGAGATGGCGCTTCTTGGGGTGAACATCATGGGAGGCTGCTGCGGGACGACTCCGGAATATATCAAAAAGGAAAGGGAGGCGGTTTCCGATGTCCCTTATTCTCTTCCGACGAAAAAGGATATCACGATGGTATCCTCCTTTACCCATGCTGTTTTTTTCGGTGAACGCACGATACTCATAGGAGAGAGGATCAATCCCACAGGTAAGAAACGCTTCAAGCAGGCACTCCTTGATCATGATATCAATTATATCCTTGAGGAGGGGCTCTCGCAGCAGAAGGCCGGTGCTGACATACTGGATGTGAACGTGGGACTTCCGGAGATAGACGAGCCTTCGATGATGAAGGAGGTTGTATCTGAGCTTCAGGCTGTTTCGGACCTTCCGCTTCAGATAGATACGGGGGATGAAAAGGCTCTTGAAAGCGCCCTTCGGATATACAACGGAAAGCCCATGATAAATTCCGTAAACGGGAGGAAGGATATCCAGGACAAGGTCTTTCCGCTCGCTAAGAAATACGGAGGGTTGATAGTAGGTCTTACGATCGGTGAAGCAGGCGTCCCGGAAACAGTTGAGGAGCGTGTTGAGATTGCCCGCAAAATATACGAGAGAGCCGCGGAATACGGCATAGAAAAAAAGAATATAATAATAGACCCTCTTGCAATGGCGGTTTCTGCGAATGACGATTCCGGTCTTGTCACTCTTGAAGCTGTGCGAAGGATACATGATGAGCTTCACGGACTCACCTCTCTTGGAGTTTCAAATATCAGCTTCGGACTTCCGGAGAGATCCACATTAAACTCGGCCTTCCTTTTGATGACTATGACGGCAGGGCTTTCCGCCGCTATCATGAATCCCTTTTCCGCAGATATGATGAGGGCATTTCTCTCCTTCAATGTCCTTTCGGGGAAGGACAAAAACTGCGCTGCTTTTCTTGAAAAAATCGGGGATTACGAAATTGAGACTCATGAGAAAAAGACAGCAACGGATGGAAAAGGCCTTTTGGCAAAGGAGGAGCCAAAAGATGCCGATCCTCTTTCCTCGCTTTCCGGCGCGATCGAAAAGGGACTCAAAGAGCGGGCAGCGGATATCGCAAAAGACCTTATCAAGGACGGGACAGATCCGCTTTTGATAGTAAATGAAGCAGTAATACCGGCCTTAAACCATGTGGGTGAGGGCTTTGAAAAAAAGAAGCTCTTCCTTCCGAACCTTCTCATGGCTTCAGAAGCTGCTCAGGCCGCATTTTCCGTCATAAAGGAAAATATGCAGGGAAAAGACGGCGGCCTTGATGAAGGTGGGAAGATAGTCATCGCGACAGTCAAGGGAGACGTCCACGATATAGGAAAGAATATCGTGAAGGTGATACTTGAAAACTACGGCTTTTCCGTCACAGATCTCGGAAAGGATGTGCCTCCCGAAAGGGTTGTCTCAGCTGTGAAGGAAACGGGAGCGCGTCTTGTAGGGCTTTCCGCCCTGATGACTACAACAGTCCCCGCTATGGAGGAGACAATTAAAAAGTTGCATGAAGAAACGCCGGGCGTTAAAATAATGGTCGGCGGCGCCGTAATGAACGAGGAATATGCCGCTATGATCAAGGCGGATTTCTATGGCAGGGATGCCATGGCATCTGTGAGGTATGCAGAAGAAGTTTTGAGGTAATATTATTGTTTATGAAAAGATCATTTTTTAGAAAGGCGGGGAGACGGCTCATTCTTTCCGCCATGGTTTTTGTAATGGGGCTTTCACTCATGCCCCGGATAAACGCAGATGCGGCAAGGGGAGCAACATATACGAGGCGTAACGGGATTGATGTTTCCCAATGGCAGAGCGGTACTGATTCAAATGGCAATAGGCTGACCATCGACTGGACGAATATGGCAAAGGAAAATGTGGAGTTTGCCCTGATAAGGGTCGGCCACAGATACGGTCATGATGTCTATGCAGGCGATGGGGTAACGCTTCGTTACAAGAGTGGCGATATAGAAGAGGATAAGGATTATAAATACAATTTTGAAAATGCCATAGCAAACGGCATCAAGGTTGGAGCCTATATCTATTCCCAGGCTATCACTCCCGAGGAGGCCAGGGAGGAGGCGGACTATATCATATCCAGGATATACAATTACAAGGTCGATCTTCCGATTATCCTTGATTACGAATACGAGAGCGGGCGCTCCGGAAGGCTTGCGGAGGCTGCTTTTTCAAAGGATGAAGCTACAAAGATATGCGAGGCCTTCGCAGAACGTGTGAAGGAGCTTGGTTATACCCCCATGATATATGCGAATCAGAATGTCTGGAACGATGATCTTGACGCGAGCCGGCTTGAGAAGGCTGCACGTATCTGGCTCGCCCGCTGGACTGTCCAGAGTGATATGAGGATAGGGGATGAACCGACTCCGCCAACCTATACCGGTATCTATGATTTCTGGCAGTATTCAAGCCAGGGCGTAGGACTGAGCGGAATACGCTCAAGCTATGTGGATCTTGACTTCTGGTATGACGACGGGACACTTTCCGGGGGGAAGGATTATTCCGGTATCTTTGACGCGGATTATTATCTTTCAAAGTATCCGGATATGAAGAAGTATGAGGGAAATCCCGCAGCTATGCTTCAGCACTTCCTGACCACCGGCGCTGCTGAGGGCAGGCAGGGCTCAAAGTATTATGATCCTTCCTTCTACAGGAACAGATATCCCGATCTTCGCGCTGCTTTCGGGGACAACTGGAAAGCGTATTTTGATCATTATTACGATCACGGGATCAAAGAAGGACGTGAGGCCTTCGGTCTTGATTATATGCGGGGCTTTGAAACCGTATATGAAGGCGTTGAGTACAAATCAGTCTATGATTTCAATTATTATATCCAAAACTATCCTGACCTCGCTGCGGCCTTCGGAAGATATAATGACAAAGTGGCTCTCGCTCATTACGTGAACTTCGGCATCAAGGAAGGAAGACAGGCAAGCCCTTATTTTGATATTTCTTATTACAGAGAGAATAACGCAGATCTTAAGGCAGTCTTTGGAAATGACAATATGGGCTTGGTCAGGCACTTCATTAATTATGGGGCGGATGAGGGAAGAACTGCTGTAGAAGCCTTCAGCAGTGATCCTTCCGGGGACGACCCAAACCCTTCTGATCCCGAACCTGAGGAGCCCGTATCCTATGATTATATCGAGGGAGCCTACACAATAGTCCTTGATCCCGGGCATGATGATGTCCATGCCGGAGCGCAATATTTCGGAACCGGTGAGGAGGATATGACTCTGAAGATAGGGATGTATCTTCGTGAGATGCTGAAAAATGCAAGGCCCGACATCAATGTGATGATCACCAGGGAGACGGAGGCGTGCCCGGTCACGGACAATGATTATTCCTGTCTGAACTGGAGATCGACGTATTCGGCCGCAGCTTCGGCTGATATATATGTGAGCCTTCACCTGAATGCGGATGCCAGCGGGAGAGCCTCGGGCTCTCTTGTTTTTGTACCGAACGAGTCCTATTCGAAGGAATGCTATGATGAAGGACAGAAGATGGGAAGGACGATACTTGACCGCCTCATCTCACTCGGACTCGCGGACTACGGCCTTGTTACGAGGGATTCCGATGCGATCTATCCGGATGGCTCGGCAGCTGATTATTATGCAGTCATCAGAAACAACAAAAGAAATATGATCCCCGCTATCATAGTGGAGCATGCCTTCCTTTCAAACAGGTCAGACTATGATACCTTCATCAACAATGAGGAGGGACTGAAGAAACTCGCGGGTGCGGACTGCGAGGGTATCCTTCAGTATATAGATGGAAAGAAACACAAGACTGAGGTGTTCTCGCCTGTATATTATGCAGAGCATTATCCGGATCTTTCAAGCGGCGACAGTCTTGATATCTTCGGTCTCTACAAGCATTTCCAGACTAATGGGATGAACGAAAAAAGGCAGGCGAGCAGCGATTTTGATCCAAACTATTATATAGCGAAAAATCCGGATCTCCGTGGTATGTTCGGTGATAACTGGAGTTCCTATTATAATCATTTCCTGGAGGAGGGAATATCCGAGGGAAGGAGAGGGACAGGTTCCGATTACAAGAGGGTAGGCACGATTACTGCATGGAAGGGGATTGATCTCGCTGCAGTTTACAGTCCTTCTTATTATCTTTCAAACAATCCCGGGCTTTCAGAAAAAGTGGGCGATGATGATATTGCCCTCATTAAGGATTTTGTAGAGAACGGCATGAAGGAAGGCAGGAAAGGTAATGAAGCATTTGATTACCTCTACTACCAGAGAAAGAATCCGGATCTTCGATCAGCCTTCGGGACTGACAAGGAGCAGTATTATTATCATTACGTACTCATGGGCAAAACCGAGGGGCGCGAGGGGATCGGCACAGATTACACGAGAGTCGGTACCATAAGCTCACTTGCGGGAACCGATTATTCCGCAGTTTATGATTATGATTACTATATGAAGGCAAAGCCGGCTCTCAAAAAGACCTTCGGGGATGACGATGTGGCGGCGCTGGATTATTTCATAAATACCGGAATGAAAAACGGTGACCGGGCAAGCAAGGAGTTTGATGTAAAGTATTACAGGAGCCAGTATCCCGATCTCGATCAGGCATTTGGAGATGACCTTTCGGCTTATTACAATCATTACATGACATACGGAAAGTCAGAGGGAAGGACTGGCGCAAAGCCCGAGTAAAGCACTGATGGGAACTAAAGCTGAATGAAACCGGTGATCAGGATATGAAAAGCCTTGCGGCTACGATCAAAGCGATAGCAAAAAACAGAACCCTGATATGGCGGCTTTCCAAAAATGATTTCAAAGGAAAGTTCGCCGGCTCCATGCTCGGAAGAGTGTGGGGCTTCATTATGCCTGTAGTAATGGTGCTCGTCTACTGGTTCGCCTTTGAAAAGGGGCTGCGGGTCAATGCAGCAAGGACTGCGGCAGGACTTGAAGTTCCGTTCATTCTCTTTCTGGTATCGGGACTTGTGCCCTGGTTCTATTTCCAGGATGCCCTTTCCGGCGGAGCTTCTGCACTTACGGATTACAGCTATCTGGTGAAAAAGGTGGTATTTGAGATCAGGGTGCTTCCCATGGTAAAGGTTGTATCCGCGCTCTTTACCCATATCTTCTTTGTGATCATCGCAGTCATCCTTTATACATGCTACGGCTTTTTCCCGGATCTTTACACGCTGCAGATAGTTTATTATTCATTTGCGCTGATCATGCTGTGTACAGGTCTTGCTTATCTGAACTGCGCCATCAATGTCTTCATCAAGGACTGGGCGCAGATCATAGGCATAGTCCTTCAGGTGGGTATCTGGATCACTCCCATAATGTGGGATTTCAAGACCCTTGATATACCGGGCTGGGCCAGAGTCCTTATCAAGCTGAATCCCATGTATTATATCGTGATGGGCTACAGGGAGTCCTTCATGGAAAAGGTATGGTTTTTCGAGAGTCCCTTTCTCACCCTTTATTTCTGGATCTTTTGTCTATTTGTACTGTGGCTTGGAATGACGGTATTTAACCGCCTCCGGGATCACTTCGCTGATGTATTGTGATCGTTTATGAAAGATAATTCTCTTGCGATATCGATATCGCACGTTGACAAGGTATATAAGCTTTTTTCGAGGCGGCGTGACCGGCTCATAGACGCTTTTTCACTCTCGAAGACTCCTCATTTCAAGGAAAGCTATGCCCTTCGTGATGTCTCCTTTGATGTGAAAAAGGGAGAGACCATAGGAATAATAGGAACCAACGGTTCGGGAAAATCTACTGTCCTGAAGATCATCACGGGTGTTTTGAAGCAGACCCGTGGAGAGGTCGAGATAGACGGCAGGATATCCGCCCTCCTTGAGCTTGGCGCTGGCTTCAATATGGAATATACCGGTATTGAAAATGTCTATCTTAACGGCACCATGATAGGATTCTCAAAGGAGGAGATCGACGAAAAGCTTGACGCGATCCTCTCCTTCGCCGACATCGGGGATTTCGTCCATCAGCCCGTGAAGACCTACTCCTCCGGGATGTTCGTGAGGCTTGCTTTTGCTGTCGCTATCAATATCGATCCCGAGATATTGATAGTTGATGAGGCACTTTCAGTCGGCGATGTCTTCTTCCAGAACAAGTGCTTCAAGAAGTTTGACGAATTCAAGTCCCAGGGCAAGACCATACTGATAGTAAGCCATGATCTTTCCTCCATCAGAAAATACTGTGACAGGGTAATACTTCTGAACCGCGGGGTGAAGATCTCTGAGGGCGAGCCTGCAAAGATGCTCGATCTTTACAAAAAGATAGTAGTTCTGGGAAACGGTGAGGGGATCACATCGGTCGATGACATAACGCGGCTTTCCGAGAATATAAGTGCGTCAGGCACTTCGTCTCAAAGGACCATAGCTGATGAAAAAAAGGAGCTTCTCTCAGGAAAGGCAGAAGCCGGGAACATCAGGGATGGAGGCCCTTGGAAGACTCACTTTGCAGTGAATCCCGACCTCAATCCCTACGGCACCCTTGAAGCGGAGATCATCGACTTTGCGGTCCTTGACAAAAACGGCGAGTTCACGACCACATTATTCAAGGGCGAGTCCTTCCAGATCAAGTCAAAGGTCCTCTTCCACAGCGAGATAGAGGAGCCGATCTTTACCTTTACGATAAAGACCCTGAAGGGCATGGATGTGACCGGCACGAACACCATGCTCGAAAAGAAATCGATAGGGACTGCCGAAGCCGGTGATATATATGTCTGCACCTTTACCCAGGACATGAATCTTCAGGGAGGTGAATATCTTCTCTCCATCAGCTGCACCGGCTATGACGGGCAGGGTGAGCTTCACGCCTACAACAGGCTATATGACCTTCTTTCCATTACGGTGATCTCGGAGAAGAATACGGTCGGCTTCTATGATATGAATTCGGAGGTTTCGATAGAAAAGACAGATGGCTAAAGGACAGAAAGAAAAAAGCAAACGGGTAAAGCTTCTTCCTCTCCTGCTGATAATAATCCTTTGCGTAGCGATGGTAATCCCCATGCTTTTGATGGGAGGCTGTGGACAGAAGGCAAGCCGGGTCACTCTCTATATCACGCGCCACGGACAGACTACCGACAATGTGAGAGAAGTGTTTTCAGGTCAAAAGGGTGATGCTTCCCTTACAGATGAAGGAAGAACGCAGGCAATCGCTCTTGGAGAGAGCATTTCGGACATTGTCTTTGAAAAGGCCTATTCATCGGACCTTTCGAGAGCGAAGGAGACTCTTGCCCTTGCCCTTTCAGAAAACAGGGACTGGACTTCTTCGGGAAAGACCCCTGAAACAAGGAGCGGGCTTAATGATATTGATCTCGGAGAGGCTGAGGGAATGACGGC
>CACYBK010000043.1 GCA_902772635.1 uncultured Lachnospiraceae bacterium
GAATTCTGAAGAGAGGGACATCCTTGTAACGTATGGATGGTCATCTGAGGGGACGGCGTGGAAAGCCCCCGAAGCTTCAAACGCTCCTGTTTACCGTGTATATAATCCTAACTCCGGAGAACATCATTACACGATGAATGCTTCCGAAAGAGACAACCTCGTGAGGATCGGTTGGAACGATGAAGGTATCGGTTGGTATTCAGATGACAGCCAGGCTACGCCTCTGTACCGTCTCTACAATCCTAATGCGGCAGGTCAATACGAGGCCGGAGGACATCACTATACAAAAGACGTGAACGAGAAAAACAGCCTTATCGCAAGAGGATGGCAAGATGAAGGTATAGGTTGGTACGGGAAATAATCTCGCTTTTGACAGAGAACTTCGAGGGTATCGGTTAATGCCGGTACCCTTTTTTTCGGCTTATGTTATGCGTAAATACTTCTCATTGCCTGAAACGCACTATTTCCGCGCATACCGCCCGAAACGCCATATTTTTGCGCCCCCCTCAAACGCAGTATTTATGCGCCTTTCAGCCCCGTAGGTGCAAAACGCCCTTATCGTTAAGCGGAAAAAAGCGGATCGCTTATCACTGCGGATTTCGCGCATGAGCAGGGGCGTGAGATCTATGTTTTTCCGGGAAGATATGATGATGCGCTGAGTAAAGGTACAAACAGGCTCATCTACCAGGGGGCGGGGATCATTTTGTCTCCGGAGGAATTTGTGGCTGATATTCTTTCTATCAAGGATACAGCGCTTTCCTTCAGTAAAGACTCATCCTCTGCAAAAGGTTCAAATCTTGAAAATGATGAGGCAATGGTGTATAGTTGCTTGGATTTTTACCCCAAGAGCTTCGAAAGCCTTGAAAAAGAGACCGGACTTCCGATGCTTATGTTGATCTCAACCGTAATGAGGCTTTGCGACAAAGGACTCGTTATGGAGACCTTCAAGAATGAGTATATAAGGATATGATGGAAAGGACAGCGCTTTGGCAAAGAATCTTGTCATAGTCGAGTCGCCTACAAAGGTCAAGACTATAAAGAAATTCCTTGGAAAAAATTTTGAGGTGATGGCTTCCCAGGGACATGTTAGGGATCTTCCGAAAAGCAGGATAGGTGTTGATATAGAGCATGACTTTGAACCTGCTTATATTACGATCAGGGGAAAGGGCGATCTTTTGAAGGAGCTTCGAAGGGAAGCGAAAAAGGCGGATACTGTATATCTCGCAACCGACCCTGACCGCGAAGGAGAGGCGATATCCTGGCATCTTATAGCGGCGCTTGATCTCGACAGGAAAAAGTACAAAAGGATCACCTTCAATGAGATAACAAAGAATGCAGTAAAGAATTCGTTTTCGGCGTCAAGAGACATAGACTCCGACCTCGTGGATGCACAGCAGGCGAGAAGGGTTCTTGACAGGATAGTCGGATATCAGATAAGTCCGCTTCTCTGGGCAAAGGTCAAGCGCGGTCTTTCCGCCGGAAGGGTTCAGTCCTCAGCACTTCGCCTGATCGCAGACAGGGAAAATGAGATCAATGACTTTATCCCGAAGGAATATTATTCTCTTTCAGCGCTGTTTTCCGTAAAAGGAAAGAAGGAAGGTTTTTTTGCTTCCTACGCAGGAAAGGGAAAGTCGCAGGACGGTCTTCTTTCAAAAGAAGAGGCAGAAGAGATAATAAAGGCTGCCGGAGAAGGCCATTTCTCGATAGATTCGGTGAAGAAGGGAAAGCGGACGAGGAAGGCTTTGGCTCCCTTCACAACCTCCACTCTTCAGCAGAGCGCTTCCTCATCCTTGAACTTTGCTGTTTCAAAGACCATGCTGATAGCACAGCAGCTCTATGAGGGCGTTGACCTGAAGGGCTTTGGAACTGTCGGGCTCATCACTTATCTTCGAACGGATTCGGTCAGAGTTTCAGATGAAGCCAGAAAGAGCGCCCATGAATTTATCACGAAGGCGTACGGGAAAGAATATGCGGCGCCTGAGAGCTTTGAAGCAGAAGGAAGGGGCGGCGCGAAGAAGATACAGGATGCCCACGAAGCGATAAGGCCTGCGGATATCAATATCCTTCCGTCAGAGATAAAGGACGAACTCTCGCGCGACCAGTACAGGCTTTATAAGCTTATCTTTGACCGTTTCATGGCAAGCCGTATGGAGCCGTCCGTATATGAGACGGTTTCCGTAAAACTCTCATCGAACAAAATGGAGTTTGTGGCTTCAGGGAGCAGAAGGGAATTTCCGGGCTGGGAGGTTTTATACAATCCCGATGACGAGGAAAAGGAAGATGCGGAAGCAGAGAACTCAAATTCTGTCCTCTTCTCTGTTGACGAGAAGAGTGAAGTGAGCTTCAAGTCGTTTGAAAAAAAGCAGCACTTCACCGAAGCGCCCCCTCATTTTACGGAGGCAAGCCTTGTCAGGACGATGGAGGAACTTGGGATAGGACGGCCGAGCACCTATTCACCGACCATTACAACACTTCTGAAAAGACATTATATCTCAAAGGAGAAAAAAGCTCTCTTTGTCACGGAGCTCGGCGAGGTTGTGAACGCCCTTATGAAGGAGTCCTTCCCGGAGATCGTGGATACGAGCTTTACAGCAAATCTCGAAAGCTTACTGGACGGAGTCGAGGAAGGAAAAGTTGAGTGGAAATCAATAATCAGGAATTTTTATCCCGACTTTGAAAAGGAAGTTAAGAAGGCTGATGAGGAAATCTCAAAGGTAAAGATAGAAGACGAAGTTACCGATATAATCTGTGATAAGTGTGGCCGGAATATGGTGGTCAAATTCGGTCCCCATGGGAAGTTTCTGGCATGCCCCGGCTTTCCTGAGTGCAGGAATACAAAGCCCTTCCTTCAGAAGATAGGAGTGCCCTGTCCGAAATGCGGCAAGGAACTGGTCGAGAGGAAGACAAAGAAGGGCAGGAGATTCTATGGCTGTGAGGATTATCCGGAGTGCGATTTCGTAAGCTGGAGCCGTCCGGTCAAAAAGAAATGTCCAAAGTGCGGCGGCTACATGACATTGAAAGGAAAGAAGGTTTTGTGCGCCGATCAGTCCTGCGGCTACAGCGAGACCTATGAAAGTGACTGAAAAATCGTTATTTTCTGCATTAGTTTTTAGAACATTCTTGTATTTTTTGGAAATTAACTATATAATAAAGCCCCGGTCAAAATGACCAGTACATAAAACTTAGGGGTGTGTGACAGATGAGCGTTTTGCTCCTTGACAAGACGAGGAAGATCAGCAGATTCCTTCACAACAACAATTCTTCCAAGGTTGTCTTCAATGACATCTGCAGGGTCTTTACAGACATACTTGATTCCAGTGTTCTTGTGATAAGCAAAAAGGGCAAGGTCCTTGGAGAGAGCAGTGAAGAGGGACAGGCTCATATTTCCGAGCTTATCACGGATGAGGTAGGAAGCTTTATCGACAAGGAACTGAATGAAAGGCTCCTTCTCATATTATCTACAAAGGAAAATGTGGACCTTGCAACACTCGGGTTCTCGGAGGAAGCCTCTGCAGGGATCAAGGCTGTGATAACCCCGATAGACATAGCCGGGGAGAGGCTCGGGACCCTTTTTCTCTACAGAAGGCAAAGAGCCTATGATATCGACGATATCATACTTTCAGAGTACGGGACCAGTGTTGTCGGGCTTGAGATGATGCGCTCCGTGAATGAAGAGAAGAGTGAGGAGATCAGGAAAAAGCAGGTGGTGAAATCCGCGGTCAGAACCCTTTCGGGCTCCGAACAGGATGCGCTCATCCATGTTTTCTCCAAACTCAAGAAAAAGGAAGGCACTCTCGTGGCTTCAAAGATAGCCGACGAACTGGGTATTGCACGAAGCATAGTAGTAAATGCCTTAAAGAAATTTGAAAGCGCCGGCATTATAGAGACAAGGTCCTCCGGGATGAAGGGAACCTATATCAGGATATTAAACAGCGCTGCCGTTACAGAGCTTGAAAAGAGGGCAAAGGAATAGCCCGTCTTCAGACAATTTCACACAGGGATGATTATTTTAAAGGGATTTATACGAAGTATAGGTCTCTTTTTTGTTTTTTCTATGTTTCACGGAGAGCACAGAAGCTTATGTTTCACGGCATTTTACAAGTTGTTGTGGGTGGAATGAAAGAAAAATACCATACCTTGTAATTTTCACTTTACATTTTACAAGGATAAATTATAATTACTCTGATGGATTTTGGTGCTATACAAGTCCGTCAGCGGTTTGTTTTTGAGAAAGGAGACGGCCTATGCTGAATTCAGATGCCTTCAGTTATGTGAACATTCTGGACAAGACCCTGGATGCAAGCTGGACAAGACAGACTGCGATCGCGAACAATCTTGCGAATGTTGACACCCCGACCTACAAGAGAAAGGATGTCGAGTTCAAGAATATACTGGAAAGTGAGCTTTCCAGTCCAAAATACAGAAGCCTTGACCAGGCTGTGCGTCACGCCGACCTTGATTCGCTTGACGCGCAGGTCTATACGGATCACTCGAACTTTTCCTATAGGATAGACAAGAACAATGTTGATGTCGATACCGAAAACGTCGAACTTGCGAGTGAGCAGCTGAGATATCAGGAGCTTACAAGCTCGCTTCGAAGCCAGTTTTCACGGTTTACGACCGCAGCGAAGTCTTCGTGACGTGATATAGGGAGGTAAGATTATGGGACTTTTTCAAGCCTTTGATATAGCGGCATCGGGAATGACTGCCCAGCGCTTCAGGATGGACACGATCGCCGAGAATCTTGCGAACGTGAATACAACAAGGACCGAGGAGGGCGAGCCCTACAGGAGGAAGATCGTACTCTTTGAGGAGAAGCAGTTAAATCCTGTATTCTCAAGAACGCTTGAGGACTACATGAATTCTTATCACGGGAACGGTGTCAAGGTCTCGAGGATATATGAGGATACTGAGACAGACTTTACCATGGTCTATGATCCCAGTCATCCGGACGCCGACGAGAATGGCTATGTGAGATATCCGAATGTTGATTCCATCACCGAGATGACGAACCTTATCGATTCAAGCCGTGCATATCAGGCGAATGTCACTGCCTTCGGAGCGTTGAAGGCGATGGCAGGCTATGGTATCCAGATAGGCGGTTCATGATAAGGCGCGGCGTTAAAATGTTTTTCAAAGGAGCATAAATGGACAATCTTTCGGCTTTAAATACATTATACAAGAGCACTCCCGTTGCTAATGACTCTGTCGTTCGGACACGCTTTGGATCAAGTGACGACAACGGCTTTGCTTCCGTGCTTTCTGCAGCGAAGAATCTCATCACAGAGACGAACGCGGCACAGGTCAACGCGCAGAACGAAGAGATCAAATTTGCTCTTGGATATGCGAACAATACCCACGACCTGATGATCGCAGAGCAGAAGGCGTCAATAGCACTGCAGTATACAGTTGCCGTCAGGGACAGGTTTTTGCAGGGCTACAACCAGATAATGAATATGCAGGTATAGTATCTGCTTTTTTGGATTATTCTTTTATGAGACTATGAAAGGGTGATTTGTCATGCCTGAAAGAATTCAGAACATCCTCAACAAGATAAGGGACTGGTGGAAGAAGTTCTCCACCCGGCAGAAGGCTGCGATCATAAGCGCGGCTGTAGTTGTTGTCGTGGCTCTCATTATACTCGGAAACGTAATGAGCCGTCCCACCTATGTCGCCCTTTATACAGCAAAGGATACGAAGGAGGCGTCTTCAGTAAAGAGTCTTCTCGACGGGGACAGTACAATAGATTATCAGGTCTCGCCTGACGGGCTTGTATTTACGGTAAACAGGGAAAATCTCTCATCAGCAAGACTTCTTCTCGGAGCGAATGACTTCCCGGCTGCCGGCTATTCCATCAATGATGTTGTTTCGGGCTCCTTCACGACGACTGAGGCTGATAAACAGAAAAAATATCTTTATCTTCTTGAGCAGAATATGCAAAAGGATCTTGAGTCCATGGCGCCTGTAAAGAGTGCTCGAGTCACATTCAAACTTCCTGCGGATGACGGGACGCTTGCTGCACGTACTGCTCCTGCCTTTGGTGAGGCTATACTTACACTCCAGAGCCCCATATCATACAACCAGGCTTCTACGATCGCAAAGGTAATGGCCACAGCCCTTGGAAGCAAGACTACAGAAAATATCGTCATCGCGGATTCAGAGGGCAATACACTTTACGCGGGTGGAGATGAGGCCTCATCCTATGGAATGGCCAGTGCAAATTCCACTGTAAAGCAGCAGCGCGAGGCCGTAGAGGCCGCAAAGGTGAGGGACATACTTTCAGCTGCCGGTGTTGATGGTCTCGGTGTTTTTGACAATACAAAGATAGCAGTTGCCCTTGATATGGATTTTGATGATACCGAGAGGACTACTTATGACTATTCCGTTGACGAGGGACGTGAGGAAGGTTATATAGACACTGAGCTTCACGAGACCACCGATGCGACGAACGGCGTGGCCGGAACTCCCGGAACCGACGCGAATGATGATACGACCTATGTGCTCCAGGATAATAATTATTCCACATCCTCCTCCACAAAGGATCAGATCAAGCGTCTTCCCGACGAGCAGATCACCCGTACCAAGAACGAGGTCGGAAAGGTGAATCTCGAGAACTCATCCATCTCGGTTGTTGCCTACAATATAGACAACCGCTATCAGGAGGTGCTTGAGGCGACAGGTCAGCTTGAGGGAACTACTTGGGAGCAGTATAAGGAGGACAACAAGGCGCGTCAGGTTGTTGAGGTTGGCGATGAGATATATACCGCAGTTTCCAGAGCTACCGGGATACCGGTTGCCAATATCTCGATCGTTGCCTACAGCGAGCCCTACTTCATCAACAGACAGGCAGGCAGGAGCCTGACAGAATGGCTTGAGATCATCCTTGCGGTATTCATCCTTCTCCTTCTTGCGTTCGTGGTCATTAGGACTCTGAGAAGCGCGAAGGAAGAGGCTCAGGAGGAAGAGGTTACTGTCGAGACGCTGCTTGAGGCGACTCCGGATGAGGCTCTTGAAGATATCGGTTATCAGGATAAGTCAGAGGCGAGAAAGCTCATCGAGAAGTTTGTTGATGAAAATCCCGAGGCTGTGGCGGCTCTGCTTCGAAACTGGCTGAACGAGGACTGGGGATAATCCATGGCTGAAAAGAACTCAGATATGACCGGGGTGCAGAAGGCTGCTATCCTGCTCATAACACTTGGACCGGAAAAGTCCTCCGAAATCTTCAAACACCTCAAGGAAGACGAGATCGAGGAACTGACGCTTGAGATCGCAAATACGAGAAGTGTCCCCCCTGATGTCAAGGAAGCGGTCATAAACGAGTTTTATCAGGTCTGCCTGGCTCAGCAATACATTGCTGAGGGTGGTATTGGTTATGCGAAGGAGCTTCTTGAAAAATCTCTTGGTGTTGACAAGGCTGCTGATGTAATAACCCGTCTTACAGCATCGCTTCAGGTACGTCCCTTTGAGTTCATCAGAAAGACAGAGCCTTCACAGGTTCTTAACTTCATTCAGGATGAGCATCCTCAGACGATCGCAATGATACTTTCTTATCTCTCGGCACAGCAGTCGGCAATGATCCTTTCGGCCCTGTCATCGGAAAAGCAGGCTGATGTCGCAAAGAGGATAGCAATGATGGACCGCACTTCTCCCGAGGTCATCAAGGAGGTCGAAAGAGTTCTCGAAAAGAAGCTCTCGTCAATCGTGTCGCAGGACTACACTATGGCGGGCGGTGTGGATGCGATCGTAAGCATCTTGAATACCGTAGACCGTGGGACAGAAAAGCGTATCATGGAATCACTCGAGATCGAAGAGCCCGAACTTGCCGAGGAGATCAGAAAGAAGATGTTCGTATTCGAGGACATCATGCTGCTCGACGACCGCGCGATACAGCGAGTCCTGCGCGAGGTGGAAAACAAGGATATTGCTGTCGCTTTGAAGGGCGCAAATGAAGAGGTTCAGAATGTTATCTTCAAGAACCTGTCCCAGCGTCTTGCGGCGATGATCAAGGAAGATATGGAATATATGGGTCCTGTACGTATGAAGGATGTAGAGGAAGCCCAGCAGAAGATCGTCGGTGTCATCAGGAAGCTCGAGGATGCCGGAGAGATCGTAATCTCCAGGGGCGGAGGTGACGACCTGGTTGTCTGAAAAAGTAATAAGATATTTCGCACAGCAGCAAAGCGAAGACTCCGTCCTTATAGATTCAAACGAAAGGATGGAGGAGGCGGTCGAAAGATACAGGGAAAAGGCCGCAAGAAGAAAAGAGGAAAACCGGAGGAACCTTATCGCGCAGTATCTCGATCAGGTAGAGACTGCAGAAGACGGGACCGTCACTTATCCCACGGACGAGGAGGGGAATGTGATCATCCCTGTCGATTCGGACGGAAATCCTCTTTTTGCGCTGTCAGAAGATAATCTTCCCATCCTCCCCGGTGACGAGGCGTATGAAGAGGCTATGGAAGGCGAAGAAGCAGAAGAGGAGGTGCTCTCTCCTTCCGAGTTGGCGGAGTCGGCTCGAGCCGAGGCTGAGAGGATAATAGAAGAAGCAAGGGAACAGGCCGACCAGATCCTTTCGGATGCTGAAGCGAAGGCACAGGCACTCAAGTCAAATGCCACCGAGGAAGGCAGGCAGGAGGGCTATCAGGCGGGACAGATTGAAGCAATCAATGATTATTCCGAAAAGGAAAAAGCGCTCCAAGAACGGGAGGAAGCGCTGAAAAACGAATACCTGCGGAAAGAGACAGAGATGGAGAGCGATCTTTTGAATACGATCCTCGATGTCTTCTCAAAATTCTTCTCTATCGAATTTTCCGACAAAAAAGAAATACTGCTTAAGCTCATAGAAAACGCTCTTTCAGGGATAGAGAATTCCAAGGAATTTCTGATCCATGTGAGTTCATCCCAGCTTTCGGCCATGAATGAGAAGAAGGCCTATCTCAGAGAAAAGGTGGGAGAGAGTGCTTCTATCGATATCATTGAGGATCCGACACTCCGGGAAGGCGGCTGCCTCATAGAAACTGACGGGGGCGTATTTGACTGCTCCGTGGAAACAGAGCTTGAAAGTCTTGTAAAGGATCTTAAGGCTTTGAGTATAGGATAATGGATACCGCGAAATACTACAGTGTACTTAATAATCCGCATTACAGGCATCTTGGAAAGGTGATGAAGGTCGTCGGGCTTACGATAGAATCGGTAGGACCCGAGGCAAAATTAAATGACCTTTGCAGGATCATAGTTGATGATGAAAAGGTGATAATGGCTGAGGTTGTCGGCTTTCGTGACAAGAGGCTGATACTCATGCCCTATGAGGAGACCGAAGGGATAAAGATAGGCTGTCTTGTTGAAAATACGGGGAAGCCTCTCATGATCCCGGTCGGTGAGGAGCTGTTAGGTCACACCCTTGACGGTATAGGTCAGCCTACGGATACAGATGAGCCCATGCATTTCAGGCATTATTATCCTGCGGTGGAGGAGCCCCCGGACCCCATGTCAAGGGTTATAATAAAGGAGCCGCTTCCGCTGGGAGTGAAGGCCGTGGACGGCCTCATCACTGTCGGGAAGGGTCAGCGTATCGGGATATTTGCGGGCTCCGGTGTCGGAAAGTCCACTCTGATGGGGATGTTTGCGAGAAACACCAGAGCTGACATCACCGTGCTTGCGCTTATCGGAGAGCGTGGGCGTGAGGTAAGAGAGTTTGTTGAACACGATCTTGGTCCCGAGGGAATGAAGAGGTCGGTTGTTGTAATAGCGACAAGCGATAAGCCGGCTCTCATCCGCCAGAAGGCCGCAAAGACAGCAACCGCCATAGCAGAGTATTTCCGCGACCAGGGGAAGGATGTCCTTCTCATGATGGACTCCCTCACCCGGTTTTGCATGGCTCAGCGTGAGATAGGACTCGCTACAGGTGAGCCTCCCGTGACAAGAGGTTATCCGCCCAGTATTTATGCCGAGCTTCCGAAGCTTCTCGAGCGCGCGGGAAATGCTGCTGAAGGCTCTATCACAGGGCTCTATACGGTTCTTGTAGATGGTGACGACTTCAACGAGCCGATCACCGACACTGCCCGTTCCATTCTGGACGGTCACATAGTATTGAACCGTTCGCTTGCGCAAAAGAACCATTATCCCGCAATAGATGTCCTGGCCTCCATCTCGAGAGTAATGTCCGCAGTAGCGGACAAGGAACACAAGAAATCGGCAGGAAAGCTCAAAAATGTTATGGCGACCTATTCGGAGGCTGAGGATCTCATAAATATCGGTGCTTACAGGAAGGGCTCAAACAAGAATATTGACTTCGCGATCTCGAAGATAGACGAGGTGAACGGTTATCTTCTTCAGGCGACAGACGAAAAGTTTACCTTTGAAGACGAGATAAACCGTCTCGAGGAGATGTTCCCGCCTGATCCCGTACCTCCTTCAGGTTCATAAGGAGAGAACGAATGGCCAAATTCTTTTACAGAATGCAAAATGTCCTCGTTCTCAAGCAAAAGCTTGAGGAGCAGGAGAAGATCAATTATACGATCGCGGCAAACGCTCTTAATACCGAGCAGCAAAAGCTTCAGGAGCTTATTGTCCGCCGCGCCTCTTATGAGAGACAGCTTTCTGACATGATGCATGGGCTTCTTGATCTAAAAAAGATACAGCGCTGCAGGAATTCCATAGATGCAATGCGCTCCCTCATAAGGGAGCAGCTCATTAATGTGCAAAAGGCGGAGAAGGCTCTTGAAGAGGCAAGGCAGCGGCTCGACACCGTGATGAAGGACAGGAAGACGCACGAAAAACTGAGAGAACACGCATTTGAACGGTTCAAGGAAGAACTGAAGGCCGCCGAGATAAAGGAAATAGATGAGCTTACGAGCTATACACATTCCGTGACAGAAGAGGAAGATTGATATGGCAGATCAGACCAGGGCAAAAAAGAATGTTCCTGCCGGGGAAACCGGCAAGGACGCAGAGGATACAAAGGGGAAGAAGAAAAATAAGAAGGGCAAAAAAGGCGATGACGAAGACGGTGAGGAGAAAAAGGGTGGCGGCTTTGTAGTATTCATCGTCGCGATACTCATTATCGTCATTTGGCTTGCCATCTTCGCTCTCATTGTAAAGACTGACGTCGGGGGCTTCGGCTCTACTGTAATGTATCCCATATTCAAGAATGTTCCCCTCATCAACAAGATACTTCCCGAGGTAAAGGAATATACGGAGGAGGATCAGGCCTACCGGTTTGCGACCATGGAGGAGGCTGTCGCGAGGATCAAGGCGCTTGAGGGCGAGATTGCAGAGCTAAAGGAAAAAGGCAATACCGATTCCGCAACCCTTTCGGATCTTCAGGCGAAGGCCGATGAGCTCATTACCTACAAGGCGAATGAGGCAAATTTTGAAAAGGCAAAGCAGGAATGGTATGAGGATATCGTATACAACAATAATGCGCCCGCTGCATCCGAATACAGAAAATATTATGAGGAGATAGAACCGGAGAATGCGGCGGCACTTTATAAGCAGGTTGTCGGGCAGGAGACGACAAACAAGGAGGTTGAGGAATACGCGAAGGCATATTCCGAGATGAAGCCCAAACAGGCGGCTGCGATCTTTGATACCATGACAAACAACCTTTCTCTCGTGGCAAGGATACTTGATGCCATGAGCGCGACTTCGCGTGGAAATATACTTGGGGCAATGGATCCCGAGATCGCTGCTTCTGTCACAGCAATTATGAATCCGAAATAATTATTACTAAAGTTTTTTTAGGCTTTTTCCGATAAAGAACATGAAAAGAAGTATCTTACTTTTCCTCTTTGCAAGGGAGTGCAAAGCAGCCTCTGCCACGGGAAGGCACCTTTGATCAATACTGAAAGGACTGAAACGATGAGTGCAGTGGATACGCTTGGCATTTCCTTCAATAACAATCCCGAAATGAGCGCCGGCAGCTTCAAAAAGCTTCGTGACCTTGAAGGATCGGGCTCAGGGGACTTCACAGCCGTGATCACGGCAAAGATCTCAACTTCGATACAGGATCTTAAGAGCGCAGGGCAGGAAAGAAATGCCTCGGTTTCTTCCGCCAATGATATTTCATCCCCGGTCGCATCAAAGAATGAAAAAGCCTCCTTTGTGCGCCCTGAGTCAAGGATAAAGGAAAAGCCTTCCGAAAAGAAGGACACCATATCCTCCTATGACGGAAGGGTGAAGGATGCTGTCGTAAAATTTGAGAAAGATGTGAAAGATGAGATAAAGAAGGTTCTCGATGTCTCTGATGAAGACATAGAGAAAGCTATGGAGGAACTTTCTCTTTCATATATCGATCTTTCCGATGTTTCAAAGCTTTCAATGCTTTTTATGAAGCTTTCGGGTATTTCGGATCAGTCCGAGCTTCTTTTGACGGACGGCTTTTCGCAGCTTAAGAATTCGGTTTTTGAGCTTTCAAGTGAGCTTTATAGAGCGACCGGGCTTGGAATGGCAGAACTTAATGCAGCTCAAAGCATGATCATGGCTGAAGACAAAAACATGATCTCTATTGAAAACGATGGAGAGGCTGAAACGACAAATGCCTCCATATTGTCAGAACAGACAGATCCTTCGCTTGCTGAAAAGGATGCTCTTTCTGCAGTTGAGGTCCAGTCAGATGAAAATACGGCAACGACTGTCAGAACTGAAGATTCCCTAAATACTCCCACAGACGGCATGGCCAAGGAGGAAGCCGGGGGAAAAGGAGTTGATGGAAAAACGAACGAAGCAGATGCGGCTGCTCCGATTAAAGAAACTTCTTCTGACGGGACAAAGGAAGCGATCGTTTCAGGGGATGAGAAAAAACTTTCAGATGTGAAGGTTTCTTCCAAAGACGCTTCGCCTGAAGAAATAAAGGCAAAGCCGGAAGGGGCTTTGAATGAGACTGTGAAGAGCAATGCTCCCGATCAGAACCAGAATCCTCTTTCCGGCCAGAATGAGAGAGGGAATGAGTTTGCTTCAAATGCGAATATATTAAACAACAACGCTTTTGCTGCCGAAGGAACGGTAGAGACTCCCGAGACTCCGGTGACACCCTATACCCAGCAGGGCATCAATCCGACTGAGATAGCCCGCCAGATGATCTCCGGCGTAAGGACGGTAGTGACAGAAAGTCTGAGGACCATGGAGCTTCAGCTCAATCCAGAGAATCTCGGAAAGATGATAATCCATGTTTCAGAGCAGGACGGACAGCTCACTGCACGGATCAATATCCAAAATGAAAATGTCCGCACTGCTATGGAAGAGCAGATGGCTATAGTAAAGAACAATCTTGAAGCGCAGGGCTTGAAGATCGAGAGCGTTACCGTCACGGCGGACGCCCATGAGTTCGAGAGAAATCTCGAAGAGGGCAATGCCGCAAGAAACGATATGAATAGTCCCGAGGGACGGGAGGCAAATGCCGATACGTCTGAAGGAAACGATGGCAGGAGACAGGGCGTAAGGTCTCTTAATATGAATGAGCTTGAAGGCGGCAATATTACCGATCTCAACGAGGATGAGCTTCTTGCCGCCCGTATCATGAGGGAAAACGGAAGCACATTGAATATCAACGCATAAAGGAGGCTTATCATGGCACTTATTCAGGAAATCAAAGATGGCGTAGCATTATCGGACAAGGCGCAGAAAGCCTCCGGAGGTACCACGACCGGAAAGGGCGCGGAAAAGACAAATTCCGGGAGCAAGGATCTGTTCTTAAAGCTTCTTGTAGCTGAAATGCAGTATCAGGATCCCATGGAGCCCACCTCAAATACCGAGTATGTAAAAGAGATGTCGACATTGTCCCAGGTCGAATCCCTTCAGAATATGGAAAAGTCCATTACGAATACGAGCATTCAAAACTATGTCGGAAAGTATGTCGAGGTAAAGGACGAAGATGGCAAGACAGTAGACGGGATAGTGGATTATGTGACTGAAGTTGACGGAGAGAAGATGATCTCCATCGACGGAAAGCAGTACAAGGCTTCTCAGGTCTCATCGGTTTATGACAGCACCTATGCCGAGAACAATTATACTCTTCAGACCTTTGCGGAGCTCTATTCAAAGCTTCCGGCGCTCGATCGGGTTACGGCTGCCGATGAGAAGGATATCGTAAAGGCTGTGGATCTTTACAATTCAATGTCTGATGACCTTCGCTCATCTATTAAGCAGGAGGACAGGGACAATCTCACGGCGCTTTACAACAGAGTCGAGCAGATCATCGAAGCACAGAGAAAAGCGGCTGAGGAAGCCGCGGGAACGA
>CACYBK010000044.1 GCA_902772635.1 uncultured Lachnospiraceae bacterium
GCAGACGGATTTCCATCCGTCTATTTGTAGTGGAAATAGCCACGGAAAAAGAGGATGCTGGATCAATTCCAACATCCTCTTTAAAGATTTTTCCTCGAGTTACAATGTTAACTTAATGACATTGGGCATGAGTCCCCTCTCTTTTTCTATCTATTGACTGCTTTCCGAAGCAGCCGAAGTATCAGCCCGAGCAGGAAGGTTCCAAGGTATATCCCGGCGATCCAGAGTACCGTAGCCCAAACAGGCTGGTTGTAGACTCGAAGGAAGGGATAGGGTCCGTCCAGAACGCGGGCCCCGTTCAATATCAGCATTATTATCCCGTAGATGAGCGTCGGCATCGTTGCAAGGAAATTATCCTTTACTGAAAGTCTCCCGCCCTTTTCAAAAAAGATGAAGGAGACGATCGACAAAAGCGGGCAGAGAAGATGATGGAACTTGAGCTGGTTCTCGATCATCATCTTATAAAAGCTTCCCACTGCCGGGGTGAGCACGAAGAGTGAGATGAGGAAGGTCACGAAGAGCATGATCGTCGTGATGAAACGAAGCAGCGAAAGCCACTTCGGAAGCTCCCCTTCTTTGTTTCGAAAGATAAAGATCACAACGAATATCCCGGCGATCAAAGCCAGAAGGTTTGAAAGCCTTGTGTAATAGACAAGCACTCCGACCGTGATCCCGCCTTTTCTCGTTATCAGGATCGCAAAGGATATCACCTCAAGGATAATGATGATAAGATTGCTGACAAGCGCCAATGTCTTTCTCATATCGCCTCCAAAAAAAGTTAAGCCTTTTTGTTTCTTGCCTTTTCAAGAAATCTGTCTGCATTGACTATGAACCTCTCGTGGGTTCCGCTTCCTATCTCGCCGGCTTCATCAAACGCCTTCACGTCAAACGAAAGTCTTCTCCTGTCGATCTCTATGAGAGTCGCAACTACCCTTACTTGGCTCCCCGGTAGTGTAGGTGATGTATGCTTGATATTCACAGCTGTCCCGACTGTGGTATCGCCTTCAGGAAGGTGATCTGCAACCGCAAGCAGCGATGCCTTTTCCATCAGAGTGATCATTTCAGGCGTAGCGTAAACATCCAGTCCGCCGCTTCCTTTGGTGGAGGCGAGCTTTTCTTTTGTAACCTCTTCAGTAAGTTCATATGAAAGTCCTGTTTCAAGCATATCAAGCTCCTTTACAGATATTTGATGATCTCGGGCAGCACATCCTTCATGTGCTCATCCACAAAGCCAAAGTCCTTTTCCCTGAAATTCCATGCCGCCCTGCCGATGCCGAATTTGTTGAAGGCAGCACTGATATAGCTGTACCACTTCAAAGTATCCTGCGCTGATGCGAGATTGATGACTCCGTACTCGCCGCAGTATATGGGCACATTTCTTTCTTCGCTGATCTTCACAACCTCGGCGAAATGCTCCTCAAAATATTTTGCCGAAAGCTTATCTTCTTTGTCAAAGCCCGAAAAGCCCACCGTGATCTGTGAAAGATATTTTTTTGAAAGCTCCTCCATCTCACCGTAGGTGGTATCAAGCCGCATGCGGAAAGAGGTATCCATACCGGGCGCCCAGTACGCCCCCTGGTGTGTGAAGATGAGGGGCTCATAGCAATGAAAGGTATAGATGATGTTCTCATCATATGGCATCGCAAGATCCTTCACGGCTTCAATGCTGTTGTTGTGATATCCGCCGATCACGATCTTCACGGAGGGCGCAATCTTTCTTATTCTCTTCACGCACTCGATCGAGATCTCATTCCAGGGCTCACAGTAGGACTTGTCGGTAACCTCGTTCAAAAGTTCAAAGGCAACTCTCTCGCCTATATTGCCGTAGAGCTTTGCAAGCTTTTCCCAAAGCGCGTAAAAGCACTCCTGATATTTTTTCGATGTGAAGAAGCCCTCTTCCCCCTCTCCTATATCAAAAGAAAAGCCACGGGTCTTGTGAAGATCGAGGATCATATTGAGACCGTATTTTTCGCACCAGCCGATAGCCCTGTCGATATATTCCGTATGATCCTCGGCCACCTCGTAATCGACGGGTATCCTCACATGGTCAAGCCCCCAGGACCTGATCAGTTCAAAGTCGCTCTCCTTAATGAAGTTTTCATAGGTCTCCACAGTATGATCGCACTGCGACAGCCAGCCTCCAAGATCAACCCCGTGTAAGTACCCTTCCCATTTTCTCATCTCATACACCGCCTTTCAAAACAAAAAGCCAATAATATTTTCACGCACTAAACCTGCTCTCATCCTCTGTGACATGTACGTGGTACTTCCCATGAAACGAACTGTTCACAAGCTTCATAAGCTCTCTCCATCTCCCCTGATGCCCGCAGTCCTCGCATCCAACGCAGTCATGGAGGAGCTCATGCATGACTACATCGCGGAGCGCCTCACGGCTTGATCCCATTATGTCCTGTCCTATCTCTATCACGCTCTCATAATCGCCTTTGCTGCGCCTTCCCGTATGCACACCGAGAGCGTTTTTGAATCTGTCATGGAATCTGTTTGTGGTGATCGTCGCCCTGTGATATTTCACTCCGAGACTGTCAAGATCACGGCGGCATTCCGATAATATCTCACGAAGTTTCTCATCTTCGTTTATGATATCAAGGAGGCTGTCAAGATCGTCGCCGGAAGGCATTTCGCCTGTTCCTTCGAGCGCCGCCACGGAAAGAGCCGCCTTCTGTTTCTGCATTAAAGCTACATTTTCCTCAATGGTATCCCTTGTAATCAGCTGATAAACAGTGACCGGCCGCTCCTGTCCGATACGGTAAGCCCGGTCCGATGCCTGCTCCTTTGCAGCCTCGTTCCACCAGGGATCATAATGTATGACGATGTCCGCGGCTGTAAGGTTCAGCCCCTCGCCTCCCGCTTTCAATGATATGAGAAAGACAGGGATCGAGCCGCTTTGAAAATCCGTCACCAGCTCGCTTCTCTTTTTCTTTGAGACAGAACCGTCTATCCTGAAAAAAGAAATCTTCTCATCCGAGAGTCTGTTCCCTATTATATCAAGCATCCCTGTAAATTGGGAAAAAAGAAGTACTCTGTGTCCGCCTTCGATAGCCCTCTTTATAAGATCTATGCAGGCTTCAAGCTTTCCGCTTCCGCCGTCATAGTTCAAAAACAGGAGTGCCGGATCACAGCAAGCCTCCCTTGCCTTTGTGATCTCGGCGAGGATCGCGATCTTCTCTGTCTTCCTTGCCGCCGGGTCAGAATCCACAAGTCCCTTGATCACGGCTATCCTTGAATCATAGACTTTTCGCTGCTCCTCTGTCATATCGACAACAAATTTTTTCTCTGTCTTTTTCGGAAGGGAGAGCATGACCTCATCCTTCCTCCTTCGCAGGATAAAGGGAGAAGTCATAAGGCGAAGCCGCTTCAGCGCCACCTCATCCTTTTTCTTTTCAACGGGGATCGCCAGTGCGCTTTCAAATTTTTTTCTGCTGTAAAGAAAGCCCGGCATCAGGAAATCAAATATTGACCAAAGTTCTGTAAGATTGTTCTCGACCGGAGTTCCGGTAAGCGCAAGTCGAAAATCGCCATTCAACTCCTTTACAGCCTTTGTGACCTTTGCGAAGGGATTTTTGATGTTCTGCGCCTCATCTATGATGATATTTGAAAATTGCTTTTCCTTGTAGTAATCGATATCTCGAAGGAGGAGATGATAGGAGGTTATTATGATGTTTCGTGAGAACAGTCCGCTGAGCTCTTCTTTTCTTTCCTCACGGCTTCCGTCAATGATGAGAGGCGAGAGATTTCCGGCGAAATTCAAAAACTCGTTCTGCCATTGATAGAGGAGCGATGCCGAACAGATAATGATCGTATTCCCGGTCTCTCCATTCTCATAAAGCTCTGCGAGAAAGGCTATCACCTGAAGTGTCTTTCCAAGCCCCATATCATCCGAAAGGAGCCCGAAGAGTCCGTTTTCCCTGAGGCCGAGGAGCCAGTTCACGCCTCTTTTCTGGAAATCCTTGAGGACATCATCAAGGAGGAGCTTTCGCTCATTGTCCTCCTTCATTTTCCGGAGCGAATCCACAATGGCTGAAAAGCCGCTGTCATAGGTCTCCGGAAATTTATTATTCTCCTTGAGCCATTCCGAGAGTCCCGCGGCTCTGTAATGCGGGATCGTGACACCTTCCCCGGAAAGATCTTTTGGAGACAGGTCAAGCTCGGAAAAAAGCTCCCCGATGCTCTCGATCTCCTCGGTATATTCGATCATCCTTCCGCTTTTCAGCTTCACAAATTTTTTCTTTGGATCATATTTTGAAAGGATCTCTGAAAGCTCCTCAGGCGTTATATCCCCGCCTTTCAAGGATAATGTGAGATCCCTGCCGTTTCTGCTTATCGAAAAGGTTCCGGGAGAGGGGCGAAGATGAGCGATCCTGTCTGAAAGATAGACCGAGGCTTCTTCCTGCAATTTTGCAAGACCCTTTTTTAGGAAGTGGTAGATCTCTTTCTCGCCTTCGATCAGCTGCCTGTCCTTTTCCCTGTCATAACCTGTTGAGAATTTATCAATAATGTCGCGGACAGCCTGCTCCTTTTCAAAATCGCGGTGCCCAAGGTCATTGGTTTCATAAAGGGAATAAGACCTGTCGCCGTAATCACATCTTCCCTCTATCGAAACCTTGTCCTCATCATCAAGGTCAGCCTTTATCTCTATCTCTTTCAAGCCAAAATCCGCGGCATTATTCTTTTTCAGCGGGTCGTCAAGGATGAAATACTGTAGTGACCTGTCTCTCCTGTCGAGGTCACTCTTCCAGTACTCAGTGATATTATCCTTGAAGGTCCAGTCAGTAAGGTCCGAAAAATCGCTCTTTTTCAATCTGTAAATCTTTTCATTTCTGAATATGAAAAAGTCGGCGACTCCCGGCACCACGCCGTCACACTTGAGGTTGTAGCCCCATACCGTCTGCCTGTAGCTGAAGCTTGATCCGAAACCGTCTGATATGGTCTCGTCTTTGTAAAAGAGCTTTGGTGTGACCTTCAAAAAGACCGGCTGGTCGGTGAAACGGTATTCTGTATCCTTCCCTTTGAAAGGATGAGCGACAACGGGTGAAGCCCCTGCCAGATCAAAAAGCCTTTCAAAGACATCCTTTTCAAAGTGTCCACGGCTTTCCGAAAGAAATTCAAGATAAACCCTCGACTGCTCTGTCAAAAGCCCTCTGTCAAGAGGAAGGGAAATGCCGCCTCCTGCCTGCTCTTTTCTTTGATCAAAGTAACGCGGAAGATTTGAAAGAGAGTCCACCTTGAACGCTCTGCCTCTCTTTTCACCATCGGAAAGCCTCAGCATAAAGTAAGCCTTTCCGCTCCCCGCAAAGTCAAAGACGATACGGGGGTAGAGTTCTATCTCTCTTTTAATCTCTCTCATACACTCTTCTCAATGCGAGCCAGATGATACATGCGTACGCGGTACCGATCAGAGCCGTGATGAGCTGCGTCACGGAATAGGTCGACTGAAGCACGGGGAGCATCGCCTGAAGCCTTTCGGGAAGCGTCACCACTGTGAGAAATCCATAAGATATCGTAAGAGTCATAAAGCCCGCCTTCAGAAGGCTTCCTATCACGCCTCCAAGTACGACATTCAGATACTTTTTCTTTTTCCTTACAAAAAGCCATACCACTGTGACAAGGACTGCGTTTCCTGCCATTATGAGGGGCATGAGCGCCGGAACCGCCTTCATTATGGGCGCTCCGGTGATCAGGAAGGCCGTTACCGGAGTAAGAATAGAAAGAACAAGCCCCCAGAAATACCCGCAGGTCAATACCGCGATGATGAGGCAGGCATTGATTATCGGGCCTGTGATAAAGACGCTTAAGTTCTTGAAGAGCTGGCTCACTATGCATATCGCAAGGAGGACAGCCGCTGCTGTGATGTACTTGACTTTTGATTTCATTTTGTACTCCATTCTAGTTTGGGACAAGGGGACGTTTCCCTTGTCCGGCCAGACAAAAAAACAAAGGTCATTATAGCACAATCCCGCACAAAAAAGGGGATACCGCTTTACGGCATCCCCTTTTTATAGAGAGGTGTGATAATGGCTATGTCATTCCGACTTCACAAGGTCTGTTGAAAGATAACGGTCGCCGGAGTCGGGAAGAAGCGCGACTATGGTCTTTCCTTTGTTTCCGGGCCTCTTCGCAAGATCGGATGCTGCCTTCAGTGCAGCTCCTGCGGATATTCCGACAAATACTCCTTCGTTCACGGCAAACTTTGCGGACTCAGCGAACGCGTCCTCGTTTGAGACGGTAATGACCTCATCAGGAACTGCGCTGTCAAAGGTATCAGGTATGAAGCCGGGTCCGATGCCCTGGATCTTGTGAGGCCCGGGCGCTCCGCCGGAGATCACCGGGGATGCGGCAGGCTCTACAGCAACAATCTTTACGCTGCTGCTCTGCTCCTTCAGATATTTTCCAACGCCGCTCACGGTCCCGCCAGTGCCGACGCCGGCGACAAAGATATCCACCTTTCCGTCGGTCTGCTTCCAGATCTCGGGACCGGTTGTTTCATAATGCGCCTTCGGATTCGCGGGATTGATGAACTGCCCGAGGATCACTGCGCCCTCGATGCTTTCCTTCAGTTCCTCAGCCTTTGCGATGGCGCCCTTCATGCCCTTTGAGCCTTCTGTAAGAACGAGCTCCGCGCCGTATGCGGCAAGCATCTTGCGTCTCTCAACGCTCATGGTCTCGGGAAGTGTGAAGATGGCCTTGTAGCCCTTTGCCGCAGCGATAGCTGCAAGACCGATACCTGTATTTCCGCTGGTAGGCTCAATGATGGTAGCGCCCTCCTTCAATATCCCCTTGTCCTCGGCATCCTTGATCATAGCGTATGCGATACGATCCTTGACGGAGCCTGCGGGGTTGAAATATTCAAGCTTCACAAGAAGAGAGGCATCCTGCGCGCCTGCTGCCTTCTGATACCTCGCTGCGTGAAGAAGCGGTGTGTTTCCTACGAGTTCGAGTACTGATTCTTTAATGTCTGACATGATCATTGTCTCCTTCCAAAAATAATATTATTTTGCAGCGTCAAACGCCTGTCCAAGATCCCATAATATATCATCTATGTGCTCGGTTCCAATGGAAAGTCTGATAGTGCTTTCCGTGATGCCGGCTTCTGCAAGCTGCTCGGGAGTCATCTCAGCGTGCGTGGTGTCATAGGGATGGATCACAAGACTCTTCACATCAGCGACGTTTGCAAGGAGTGAGAAGAGCTTCAGATTGTCTATAAATTTGTAAGCCGCTTCCTTTCCGCCCTTGATGTCAAAGGTGAAGATCGAGGCGCCGCCCTTCGGGAAATATTTCTCGTAAAGATCATGCTGGGGATGATCGGGAAGCGAGGGGTGACTGATCGATTCGACCTGCGGATGCTTTGACAAAAACTCCACGACCTTCTTTGTATTTTCCGCATGTCTGTCAAGACGAAGAGATAATGTCTCAAGTCCCTGAAGCAGTATCCACGCGCTTATCGGAGCGATGCAGGCGCCCGTGTCACGAAGGAGGATCGCTCTGATATATGTGACATAGGCTGCCGGTCCGACCGCGTCCACGAAAGATACTCCGTGATAGCTGGGATTTGGATCCGTGAACTGCGGGAATTTTCCTGATGCCTTCCAGTCAAACTTTCCGCTGTCAACGATAATGCCGCCGAGTGTCGAGCCGTGACCGCCGATGAATTTGGTCGCTGAGTGTATGATGATGTCCGCTCCAAGCTCCACGGGACGGATGAGATAAGGTGTCCCGAAGGTGTTGTCGATCACGAGCGGAAGGCCGTTTTCATGAGCTATCTTTGAAAGTGCCTCGATATCCGGAATGTCAGAGCCGGGATTTCCGAGTGTCTCGATGAAGATCGCCCTGGTGTCAGGATCAATGGCTGCCTTCACTTCGTCAAGATTGTGGATGTCAACGAACTTCGTCCTGATCCCGTAATTGGGAAGCGTCTGATCGAGAAGATTGTAGCTTCCGCCGTATATGGTCTTCTGGGCGACTATGTTCTGCCCTGATCTTGCGAGTGCTATGAGCGAGTATGTAACCGCTGCAGCTCCTGCCGAGACCGCAAGTCCCGCGACTCCGCCTTCAAGCGCTGCCACCCTGTCTTCCAGAACTCCCTGTGTGGAATTCGTAAGCCTTCCGTAAATATTCCCGGCATCCCTGAGATTGAATCTGTCTGCCGCATGCTGCGCACTGTGGAATACATAGGATGTGGTCTGATAGATGGGTACGGCCCTCGAATCTGTAACGGGATCCGCTGTCTCCTGCCCTACATGAAGCTGAAGTGTTTCAAATTTGTACTTGTGCTCGCTCATAGTGTGTCTCCTTTCTTTGTTCCGTTTGTGATGATGCAAAGGATAGCACTATGAGTTGCTTTTGCATAATTCATAAAAATAAGAACCGGTTATAGGACTAACCTATAACCGGTTTGTGACAGAGGGACGGGTCTTTTTGACACAAATGTAATCTTTACTCTCCTCATGTGTCAAAAAGAACCGTCCCTTTTGTCACTTTTGTCACTGTCCCCTTTTGTCACTTCTTCACGGAATAACCGAATTTTCCAAGCTTCTTACCGAGAGCGTAGTATTCACCGTGTGACACGGGACCCGTCCCCGTCCCTCTGTCACACCCTACTGTCTTTGCTTCAGAAAAACTGATCCTTGATCCCTTTCAAGATATCATGGCCTGCTTTCAGGAAAAGTCCGGTTGCAGCGACCTTTCCGGCGGTGGAGATTATTGAAGAAGCGACATTGCTTTTGTCTTCCTCCATCTTCCTTTCGCTTTCCACCTTCTGTGCCCGCATCTCCTCAAGCTGCTGTTTCTGGACCCTAAGCTGCTCATCCTGCATCCTCTGCATATTTTTCCTGTAAACATCATCTTCATAAAGATTGATCGCCTGGGCAAGATCATATGCCCTCTTATCAAAAAGCGCCTGATAGATAAAGTCCAGCGCCGCCGGGCTGTGGTATTTCTGTGGGACAAAGGAATAATCCGCGTCGGCTGCTACTCTCTGAAGCTCTTCATCATTTTGTGCGATGTCCCGCTTCAATGCATTTGCCTCAGCCACAAGCACGCCGTATTCATTATTCTGCCTGTCCCGCATATGACGAAGGATAAAAAACGAAACAAAGGCAAATATAAAACCTGACACTATCACACCGCCTGCAGCAAACCACGCGGCAGCTCCCATGATGATAAAGAGAATGAGTATTCCGGCAGGTATTATAAAAAGGCTCAAGGAATTTGGAAGAAGGTTCCAGAATTTCATCCACCCTTCTATACTCGAAATGCGCCTTTCATCGTCATAAAGCTTCGCCCGCAAAAACTGTCCCCGTCCCTGAAGCTCATTCGTCTTTTTGTATGAGTCCCTTATTTTTCCCACCTTCTCAAGGGTCTTTGCTGCCGTCTTTTTGTCAGACTCCATACGGGCCTCGTTCACGGCCTTGCCTATAGGCTCATAGTCCTCTTCCGATATCCTGACTCTTTTTACTTCGTCATCGATAGCGAACTGATAACCGCAGTAATTGCAGGACGCGCTCTTAAGCTCCGGATTTACCTTCAACGGAGCGTTGCAATGCGGACAGTTCATAGAAACCAGTTTCATCTTACTGCCTCCATGCTATTTTGATCACATTGAATCAGCAACCTTAAACATCTTTTCATTACACCTGTTCAAAACCTCAATATAATAATTGGTTTCCGCAGTCGTAAGATCCTTGTCATGAATGGCATTGAACTTTTCCTGCATTTCCGTAAGGCTTGACATATACTTTGCGTATTCCGCAAGCCATACCATATCGCCATAATCCGCCCTTTGCATGAACTCACAGTATTTGTCGATGTATTTTTCATAGCTGTCTATCGCCTCTTTTACATCCGGACGGATGGCATTATTATCAACCTTTTCAGGCTCGGGAGCAGGTTCCGGTTGAGTTTCAGGTTGAGGTTCAGGCGCAGGTTCCGGCTGAGGCTCGGGTTGAGGCTCGGGCGCGGGTTCAGGCGCAGGAGCTTCGGGCGCTGCCGACGAAGCCGGTACCGGCTCTGAAGGAGCGGATGAGGCAGGCGCTTCGGCTTTCGAAGATGCTGCCGGGGGAGTAGTTGTTTCCTTCGGCTTTTCGGTTTCATCCGAGTACGTAGTATCTTTCTTCGCCTGTCCCTGATAGCTTGACGAAGCGCTCCTTCCACAGGCGGTGAATACTAAAGCCGTCATGACTGCCGCAAGCATTACAGATGTTATTTTTCTTTTCATCATATTGTCCTCCTCTTTCTATCAGCCGTTGTTGCAAATATTGCTGTATGAAATATCGTGTAGATATATGTTATCAGCAATCAAAAACAAAAATCCCCACCAAAACGGTGGGGGATTCATTATCTGAAGAGGTATCAAAGGTACGCGGCCTTTGGCACATTCGCCGTAGGCATAACAGTTTAAACCCACAAAAACCACTATTAACGGATGTTCTTTAAAATACAGCAAAAAGGACATCCGCTGCTGGATGTCCTCTTAGTTTAGTTTGTTCTTGTAATCCTCTGACTCGTGAAATATGTAGTCTACTACAGCTTCATCCCCGTCCATTTCATAGAGCATTACATAGTTATGTCTCAGGAAATGCATTCGTTTAAGACCTCGCTCAGCAAGCTCCGGCTCCGGAGGTTCCTGATGTGCCCCAGCTACCTTGGAAAGCTCATCGATGGTATCGTGATAATCCTTCTTCACTGCATCATAAGCTTGCTCACTCTGTAAAACGAACAGGAGATAAGATAAGTACTCTCTCATCTTCTCCTTGGCTTCAGGAACAACTGTTACCTTGTGTATTTTCATGACACGACTGCCATCCTGCTGCTTTGCGCTGACCGGACAGCTTTCATTGCATTATATCCAGCTTCAAGTTCTCTTGTGATCTCATCCATAGCCTCATGTGCATCCTGTCTCTGACCATTCTTTGCCTGGGCAATGCCTCGATCCACTGACGCGAGAAATTCTTCTTTTGTTTTCGGAGTAAATAATTCGCTCATACCTGTCACCTCCTTTGTTTCTTGATGATAACACGGAATTGGGACATTAACAAGAAGGGTGTAAAAGATGAAACCAATATACGATATCCAAAGTTACTATTCACGGTTTTTTCACGGAAAATTGCACCACAAAAAGACGGGCGATTTTCCCGTAGACAAATGTAGAAAGTTTTTTGGCA
>CACYBK010000045.1 GCA_902772635.1 uncultured Lachnospiraceae bacterium
GGTGGCATCGCTGACCGAAAACAACGCAGCAGCAAGTAATTCTGGCAAGCAGAAAGTGTATAGCTAATTGTAAAGTGCCACACTAGTTTCGATCAATCCTCTTTGAAGGGGAAACACCGGTCGAGCATCCTTATCGTCTCAAACCTTCCCCTGGCGGTCATGTCACCCGTGGAAAAGGCCCTCTGAAAGGTCTCCCGACCGGATGTGATATTTGTAAGAACATTCAATGTGATCCGAAGATACAGGTCATACTGCTCTGTTTCGCTGTCATAAGCATCCGCGGCCTCACTCTTTGAAAGGAAGCGGCATTCAACCTCCTGCCCCTTTGCCGCGACGAGCATCGATTTTTCCTCATCCGTGATCTCAAAAACAAAGCTGAGCCACTCGTCTGTCTGAGGAACATAAGCCCCCACAAAGCCTCTGATAAGCTCGTTTTCAGTCTCTTCAGACGTGTCTCCAGCCCCGCCGAGAAGGTTCCGGTACATGGAGGAAAGCTCGATGATGTCCTCCTTCTGCTTCTTCACATATCTGTCATCCGTCACGTACTGCGAAAGCTGCTCTGACTCCTGCGGGGTAAGGATTATCCTCTGTGTCCTCTGAACACTCTGGGATACCGCCTGCTTACTGGACGGCAGGGCCTTCGGTTTCTGGGACAGCGTCCTGTAGAGGTTTTCCGCCTTCTTTTCTATTATCTTTTCAAAATCCCGGTTTGCGGAAAACTCCGCCGCATCAGCGACATAACCGCAAAGCCCCTCACAGAGCGGTCCTCCAAGTGTCTCCCAGGCGTTCTCCAGCGTCAGCATGGCTTCCCGCTCTCCAGTGGTTGTCGAGAGCACCACAGGCTGCATATATATGGCCGAGATCAGATCCCGATTCCCGTAAAGCCACAGGGAATCCAGAAACTCCATCATATAGCCCCCGATCCCGAGCCACTCCACCGTAGTCGCGAGGATAATGCCGTCGCAGCCCTCGATGGTCTGAGGCAGTGTCGGTATCTGGCTCTTTTGCTCATGGATATCATATCTCGTAACATCCACATTGACATTCAGCGATTTCAGAACATCCGTCATCCTGTCAAGAACCGCTATGGTCGGATCAACAAGCTCGCCCCTTCCCCCGTAATAAATATTGATCTTCATGAAATAATCCCTCTTTTGTATTCACTGGTTCCTGCTGCCGGGAATGCGCCTGTCCTGACTCCCGGACAGCTTTTCAGTATAGCACTTTCGTATGATAAAGGGTATTCCGTAAATCAAAAAGCAAAGAACAAAGCCTCCAACCAGCCCTCCCACATGTCCGGCATTGTCTACAGAACCGCTTGTAAAACCAAAATACAGGGAAAGCGCTATCATCACAAGAAGCCTCCTTACGGTGTAGCGCTCGTACCTCCCCTTGTGAACCACTATCACCACAAGCATCATCCCCATAATGCCGAATATGGCCCCGCTGGCGCCGCAGGCAAGCGCATATTCACCTGTTCGCATCATGTTGAAAAAAGACAGAAGGCTTCCGGACAAGCCTGACAGAGGATAGCATATCAAAAATCTGACATGCCCTACCGGAATCTCGACCTCGTGCCCTAAGACAACGAGCATCAGCATATTGTTCAAAAGATGAACGGGACCGAAATGAAGAAAGGTTGCGGTGAACAACCTGTAGTATTCGCCCGAAAGGACGCTCTCCGGCCACATCGCACCGTGAGCAAACATGAAGCGGCTGCTCTCGGTATCGCCCTGAATGGCAAGCACTATCCAGACCAATACATTTGCCGCGGCAAGAGCCACAGTGACGGGACATTCCTTCAGGAACTTTTTGACGCCGGACTGCGGGGCATCCGGACTCCCCTGCCCCCTGTAACCGGGTGTATAGCCATCCTGACTCCTCTGATCACTATAACCGTAGCCGCCCTGCCCCCGCAGGTCTTTGCAGCCGTATCCGTTTTCATTTCCATCGTATTGCGACGGTCTTTCATTCATATCCATGTGGACAAGTTTACACTATCCGAAAGACTTCGTCAGCAAATATTATCTTGTCCATCCTTTTCAATCTGACGCTTTCCCTGTAGGAGAGCATCTTCCCGTTCACAAATGTTCCGTTCTTTGAATTCAGATCCTCGATGAAATAATCCTCCCCCTGTTTCACTATCTTTGCGTGATGCCTTGAAACGACAGGCGAGTCGATGACCGCATCATTCCCTTTCTCTGAGCCTATCCGAAATACCTCTTTTGAAAGAGGATAATCCCTCCCTCTCCCGCCCCCCTCATAGGAGAGGAGAAGCGGCCCTCCTGCTGCCGCCCCGCTCATAAGAACCGTGGGCTTTTCAATACTGTCTGTCTCCTCATAGAGGAAATCCAGGGCTTTGGGGCTGTCCCTTTCGGAAGGAAAAAGCGACTTGAACCTGCCCTTCAGCTTCTCCCCTCCCTCCTTCGCTTTTTTTGAGAAAAGACCTTTGAATGAGGCAAAGAGCTTAGAGACTATGCTTTCATCCTCTCCGTCAGGGTAAGTGTCATCCTCTCCATCCTCATATTCGTCCTCATACTCATCGCCCGATCCGTCGCGATATCCGCCCCTTTCATGCCAGGCATCCTCATCATAGTCATAAGAGCCGCTTTTTATGCGCCTTTCAAAGACTTCAGATGTTCTTTCCCTTTTGCCCCTGATCTTCCTGTCAGGCAGCGCCGGACTCTGTTGCTCTCCGGGAGTCTTTTTCTCATTAAAGTGTTCTTCCTCCAAAAAGAAGTCTCTTTCCTTTTCCCGCGCGGGAGGTATTCCTTCACTGCTTTCCTTTTCCTCATATCTTGAAAGTACCGAAAGAAGCGCCTCAAAAGAATCCTTCTCTCTAAGGCTCGCGTCATACAGGCTGTAGATAAGCTCGGTAAGACGCATGTCTCCCCTTACCGGCTTTTCCGTAAGAAACCTCATGACAGCTGAAAGCCCGAACTCACCCCCATTATCCTCAAATGGCATATAGGAAAGGAACAGCCGAAAATCCCCCGAAAGCCTTTCAACAAAGATGGTATCCGGACTCAGCCTGATATTTTCAGGGGAGATCAGGTACCTGTCAGTCTGGTCGAAGGCTTTTTTGAGCTTTCTTATCACCCCGGATACTACAGAAACCGAAAGTCCCTCCTCCTCAAGAAAGTCACGAAGTGAGCTCTTTCCCGTGATGTCATAACAGAACCTGACTTCCCCGTTCATAGTTGATGTATAGAATGAAAGGAGCGAGGGGATATCATTTTCCCTGAGCATCTCCTCCTCATAGGGCTTCATCACCGGCCGCCCTTCAACCGTCATCAGGCTTTCCTTAAGATTTCTCTCATAGCTTATCTTCATCTCTTCCCCTGCTCCTTCAGCTTTTCGATCATATCCTTCCCGCCTGCGGCGATACGAAAGGTCTTTACGGCATCATACTTAAGAATATCCTTGTCCTTGATATATTTTTCCGTATCATAAAAAACCCTGTAGGAAAGCATCATGAGACCCATCAGGATAATGATGCAGAATGATATGATGAAGGACCCCTCTACCGTGTAGCTCGCCTTGAGGTACAGAAAATCAGTACTCTTTTGGATCCCGTTTTTGTCCTTTATCTTCATGTGAATAATCCTCCAAAATATTCCACTGCCGCTCCAATCAGGGTGAATGGGACGAAGGGAAGCTCTTTTCCTTTGATCCCTGTTTCACTTTCACTGATATCAGGCCCATTACAAAGAGCCGTCTTCTTCCTCTTCTGCCTTATGATATAAAAAACCGAAAACACTGCGGATGAAAGTGATGCAGTAAAAAGCACTGCAAGAGACTTTAATCCCCCAAAAAACGGTCCTGCCATACACGCATATATTACAGCGTCTCCCATGCCTATCCTGCCTTTGGTCAAAAAAGAAACTCCCATCATTATTCCCCCAATCAGAACGCCAAAAAGCATCTCCGATATTTCCAGCGTTGGGGAAAATATATGCACTGTAAAAATATAAGAGCAGAACAAAAGAGGCGGGATTATATTGATCTTCTTCTCCCTGATATCCTCGATTGAAAGTATAACAAGCAGGGAAAAGAAAACTGCCGCATTAATGATCTCCATCCTTTTCTCCATTCTTTTCGCATTTGCTGCAGAGAGGATAGCCTTTGTCAATGGCATCCTGAAGCTTCATCCGATTGATCGTCCGCTTGAGTCCCGGACAGCGCAGCGTTGTATGATAATTTGTCCCGTAATCCGTCACGTACCATATACCGGAAAAGCCTTTTTTCCTGCACGAGGGACACGGATAATATATGGCTCCGTTCACATTTCTCTCATCTGAAAGCTGCTCATCAAAAACGCCCCTTATCGAAGGATTGAGATAAGCGCAGGAAAGATTTGTATGATATACGCTCCCCGACTCTGTCACATAGACATATTTGTCAGCTTCGTCAGCGTCCCCGGGGTCATCTCCCACCCAGCGCCTTGCAAGTGCGCGCTGAGAGATATGCCAGTGCTTCCAGCCAAAGAGGGTCGTCGGGACCTTCATTACATATGAGGCCTTTATAGAGATCTCCTGATCATCAACCGTTGTACCTGAAAGGTTGATCCCGACGGGACCTCCGAGCACGAATTTGTACGGGACCTGTTTCACCGCGATCTCTGCGGCGCAAAGAGCCTGGATCGGCCCCGGCTTCATCTCCGAAAAAACATTGCCGGATATCGCCGCAGAACGCGCCACATCCGATATGGCAGTCTGCACTCCCCACTCAACCTGGATCACCCTGAAAAAAAATATCACAGCGATCCCGGCCAGCAGAAACATTGGGAGCACAAACGCGGCCTCCACGGTATAGCTCGCATCTGCCTTCGGGGAAGCAGAAGGGCGCCCCTTTCTGAAAAAGCCGTTTACCTTCCGCCGTATAAAGGATTCGACCGGCCTTGAGACTGGCTGCCTCCGACTTCTCTCCCGCTGCAGATCCGCTGATGCGGCAGTTTTTGCTTCTGCCAAACGCTCTGCTCTTTTTGATTTCTCAGGATTACATCCGGATATGATTTTAGAAACAGCCATATGTTTTTTCTTCACACACCATGTCTTCTGACCTGATCCAGCAAGAGACACCCTTCTGCTCCCCTCCTTTCCAACAGATTCTTTAAGCCGCGTTATTGAGCAAATTCAGCCATTTTTTTACCTTCCCTTACCCCGCCTCCTGCGGCGGCCCCTTTGAAGCAGTCAAAAGCTCCTCCCCGTCTACATAAGAAAGCCTCCTCCTGTAAGAAAAGTCATAGACCTTCCACTCCCCGGTAAACAGGGGCACAAAGGACAAAAACAACGGCTTTGCCTGATATTCAGCCAACAGGTCCCCTCTGTAGAGCAGCCTGTCCATCCTTATATTTTTGTAATCCTCAGACCTTCTTATATGCTCCTCCATAAGGTCACAGGCTCTGCCCGCGCTCGTCTTCACAGGCGTCATGGCTGCAAAAGCAAGAAGATATCCGTTGTAGTCGACCTTCAGGCCTGAACCTTCCTTTGCCTTCCTCCCGGTATAAATATCAGTGATAAGGGTCCACAGGTCAGAGTTCCAGTCAGCCGGGCTTTTGATCAGTGGCACCTTCCCGCCGTCTGTAAGCGTCCGGAGGTCCAGGATAGACTCGACATAGGACCAGAGAGCAAGTATCACATACTTCACTACATCCTTTAACTCAGGCTGGGTGAGAAGAGTAGCTATGATAAGAGCCAGCGTCTCCGTCTCCCCGACTCTCGCGCTGTCTTTACAGATAGAGGCCATATTGAGACCTTCCCGAAGGAGAAGGAGCCGCCAAACCGTGCCCTTCAGGTTTTCAACATCAGAATCCTTGCCGCATATGACATACTCCATCTCGTACTTCACGCTGTTTTCCCGTGCTTCCTGCGTATATGTCCGAAAGGTCTTTGAAAGCCAGTAATCATAAAGCAGCTTCTCGTGGGCCTTTGGGGCATCGGTCTGCATTGTCCCGCTTTCAAGTGTTCGTCTTGAAGCCCTCTCACTCTTTGATATCATTAGGCTTTCTTTTGATATATCAGCATCTACAGGAAGGACTGTCTTTAATATCCCTCCGATACCTACCGGAAATACATTGATCAGCGGGTTTGGACACCCTCGTATCTTTTCCTTTGTTTCTTCGCTGGGCTCACTTCCCGGAACGGTGCTTACAGAAGCCGGGGGAGCGTTTCCGTTCATCACGTCCTCTCCGCTCTCCGCAAGATCGGACAACCCACCGCTCCTTTCCTCCGCGCTTTTCACCTTGTCAGTAAGCTCTGAGAGCATCGAGATCATATCGCTTCCGACATTGTTCTCAACACTTTTTGCTGCCTCCCTGACAAGTCCCGAAAAATCATTGTCAGTGAGCACTGAATAATCAAGAAGCCCTGCCTTCTTGGGATAAGCTTGAAAAAAGTGTGTTCCGTCAGCGTTTCCGTTCTCATCAAGATACCGGTAGAAGCGCTTTTCAAAGGTCTCCTTGTCAAGTTCAGACTTCCCGTAGGACAGGTCGACCCCGAGAAGCCCGTATTCCTCCCAAAGAGGCCTGCAATAGTCCGCAAAACAGCTTTCAACCGAGATCAGAGACGCCCTGTCCGTCTGCTTCTTCAGGCAGAAGAACCTCAGCACCTCACTCATGGTAAAGAAGAGCCCCAGTACCATTGTCAGGACAAAGGAAAGAAATACGGTTATGCTTCCGGAAAGTCTCTTCATGTATCACACCTGGTCGCTCTGTGTCGTGACCTTGTTGAAGATCGAACTTACAAGCGAAGTGATCTGCTTCTTGAAAATAAGCACAAGTCCTATCAGCACCACCAGGATCAATATGACCTCAACGACCCCGATACCCTCTTCATCCTTAATAAATTCCTTAATTTTCATACAATACCCCCTCTCAAAAATAATGATTTACAGTTACTATCCGGTTCTCCCGGAGTTTATACGCATTGCGTGATGACAGCCATTCCGGCAAAGTCCCTTCAAAGTTTCTTCAAAGCCCCTTCAAAGCCTCTTCATACTCCCTTTTCAGATCCCCGTCCCCAGAAATGCCGGGACAAGGAGCATTATCATTACTGAGCCAAGAAGCAGGATCATCGGAAAGACCAGCTTCGTGGACGCCTCCTCACCGAGCCTTATGGCGCGGTTTTTCCTCTCTTCGAATGCATCAGCCTCCTCTCTTGAAAGCTCAGCCGACAGGAAGCGGTCGCCCTTCTTCATATTCTCGGTAAGAAGAAGGGTCAGCCTCCTGTAATCCTTGTGTCCGGTCCTCTCGGCGATTGAAAAGTAAGCATCGCCCTCTCCGATGCCCTTTTCCATATCGCGGCAGGCCCTTTCTATCTCTTCAAAGCCCTCAGACCTGGGTGCTCCCCGCCGACGGTTCTCTTCATAGGAGGTTGACATCCTCTTGAACGCCTCGCGCGGTCTTATCCCTGCCCCTACAAGAAGCGAAAGCTTTGAAGCTATAGCGGGATAATCCTTTGAAAGCGCGTCATTATAAGCCTTTCTCCTCTTTTCATCCTTTTTCCTGTCAAAGAGTATGAGGACCGGAATAAGCGCGATCCCTATGAAGGCAAAGGCAATGCCCCGAAACTCCGGCTTTCTCTTAAAGCTTACAGGGCTCTCCAGAACAGAGGAAGGAAGCGTTAATGTATCCCCGCCTTCGGAATCAGCCGCTTTAAGAGCGCTCTTCAGGTTGAAGAGAAAACCGCTCTTTGTCTCATTCCCGGGTTTCACTGCCCTGATATAGCTTATATAGCGGTCCTGTGTCTCCCCGCAGACAAGGTCAGCCCTCGCCTCTATCAAAAGCTCATTCCCTTCTTTGAAGTCTATGTTTCCCTCCGCGTCCACGACCATGGGCTCAAAGGTCCAGAAGGCCTGCACCTTTGACGACGCATAGGAGGATCTGGTGTCAAGCGGCAGATATACTTCGTCGACGCTCTCGTTTTTACCCTTTATCGTCTCGTCGATCTCCTCCTCGGCAAGCCTGATCATCTCTTCCTCCTCTTCAGAAGAAAGCTTTCTCTCGGAGATCGGAACCTCAAGGCTTCCGCTTCTTTCCCCTCCGGAAAAATCAAGCTCTTCAACAGCCTTTCCCTCGCCCTTTTCAGGGCGCGAAAGCTCTGTCACCGCCCCGCTGTCTATTATGAAATCGTAGAGGATCATGAATAATGCAATGACCTCGATCACGATTATTATCTTTTTGTATTTCTTAAGAGTTTTCATACCTCAATCCTTATGATCCTGCTTCCCCACCATGCCGCGAAAAGGTAGATCGCAATGGCAGAGAGCACGGCAGCAAAGCCGATAGCTGTCTGATAAAGAGTTTCAACAAATTCGGGTGAACAGAGCCTGATATAGGTCAATATCCCCGGAGGCAGGATGAGCATCATGGTGAGTTCAAGCCGCTTTTCCGCGGACTTCGCCTTGATCTCCGACTTGAGCTGCAGGGACTGCCTGATCTTTTCCGCGGCCCTGCTGATGTTTTCCGTATAGTTCCCGCCCATGCGCTTTCCGATCGTAAGTACCTCCGCCATATCAAGAACCTCATCAAAGGGATGCCTCTTCGCAAAATCCCTGAAGGCCTCCTCCACCGGCACATTCATTGAAATCTGTCGAAGGAGCTTTGAAAGCTCGTTTACAAATCCGTCCCTTTTCCCATAGAGCATGATAAGAGCCTCTCTTGCGTCCTTCATCGAGTTTTCGAGGGAGTGGCCGGCCCGAAGTCCCGTGGAAAGCCCCGAAAGAAACTCCCGGTAGCGAAGGAAGAAGTCATCAAGCGCCTTTTCCTTTTCCCTTTTTTCGTGAAAACGCCTGTGGATCATGTAAACCGGAATAAATGCTATGAGGCCGAAAACGGAATTAAAGACAAAATATGACATCCAAAGCGTGATCCCGCAATCTATCAGGAATACGACAGGAATTTTTCCGTGCACCTTACCGGATTTTTCTTTTTCCAAACCACTCCTCCTTTTTCCTCTGAAAGCGACAGGACTGTGGAAAGCACTACCTCCCCTTTCTCGATCCCGCATACCTCGTCTATCGAAAGTAATTTTCGACTCCTGTCCCGTCTGCGCCCCACATGGACGAAGAAGTCCACCCCGCCTGCGATCTGCCGTCTGATGGCTTCAACCGGAAGGTCCATTCCCATAAGGACCATGGTCTCAAGACGTGCTATCATATCCCTTGCAGAGTTTGCATGGCCGGTCGAAAGTGAACCGTCGTGACCGGTGTTCATAGCCTGGAGGACTTCAAGAGCCTCGCCGCCCCTGCACTCTCCAACCAGGATCCGGTCCGGTCTCATCCTCAAACTCGCCTTTACAAGGTCTCTGATAGACACCGCAAGCTTTCCTTCAAGCGTCGCTGCCCTGGCCTCAAGCGTTACGAGGTTTTCTATCCCCATTACACGAAGCTCAGCCGAATCCTCTATCGTGATGACCCGCTCATCCCTGGGGATGAAGTCTGTCAAAGCATTCAGCATTGTGGTCTTGCCGCTTCCGGTCCCTCCGCTTATGAAGATATTGCATTTGGAGCGCACCATGCGCTCAAGAAAGCCTGCCGCCTCTTCGGAAAGCGAGTTGTTTTTGACAAGTCTTTCCATGGTCCATGGCTCCTTTGGAAAGCGCCTTATCGTAACTGTCGGGCGGTCTACGGAAACCGGGGGAAGGACTATTGAGACACGGGAGCCGTCGGGGAGCCTGGTATCCACTATAGGTGAGCTCTCGTTTACCATTTGATTGTTTGATGCGACTATGAACTGGATTATGTCATTAAGCTTTGACTCTGAAGAAAACTGTCTGTCAAGCCGCACGAGCCTTCCGGAGCGTTCAATGAAGATGTCCTTCGCGCCGTTTATCATGATCTCCGTGATACTGTCGTCCTCGATCAGGTCCTGAAGGATATCAAGCTTTCGGAGGGAATTGAAAACATCATGCTCGAGCGAAAGCCTGTCAGAGACGGAAAGCTTTTCTGCGGTGCTGCTCTTGAGCTCAGCCCTTATCACCTCATAGAGCTCCTCGTCCGAGATGTTTCTGTCCATGTCGATCCTTGAGAGGACACCCTGCCTCACAAGGTCGGAGATCTCAGCGTAGCTCATCCCGCACTTGCCACCTTTTCACGGACGAATTTCCCGAGATTCCCTTCTATCAGGCTTTCCAGATACCAGGTGCCATCTGAAAGGTTTGCGGCGGACATTGGCAGGGATATTATCTTTTTTCTTACCTCCGGAAGCCTTTCCGAAAGATAATCCTCATACCGCCGAACGCTCTTCCTGTAATAATCTCCGTCTTTAGAGAGCATAATGACCTCGCCCCTTCTTCCCTTCCATTCAACAAAATGTCCCGGGAGCCTGTCTGAAAGGATCACTACACAGTCAAAGCCGGAGTGACTGACAGCATCCATGAAATGAAGCCATTGCGGCTTTGTGACCTCGGAAAGGAGCTCCGGATCCCGGGCGCTCGGTAGATAGGAAAAGCCGCCGCATTTTTTTATGAAGCGCTCACTCACGCGCTTTATGCCTGTACTTTCTATGTCGTAGATGACATCCAGAAGATCCGGCCCGTTTTCATAAGGCTGTATATTTTCCTCATCATCCGGATACATATCCTCCCTGTCCTCGAATGATGCCTTGTCGCTGAAGAGCTCCGGCATTATCGATGCCTCGGTAAGGTCTATGAATAATGTCCTCTCTTCCTCCGAGCATATCTTCGCAAGCGCAAGAGAGAATGGCAGTGAAAGCTCATGATGTATGGGGGAAACGACCCCGAGAAGCCTCGGACCTCCGGGAGTTGCCTGTAAAGTGTCTATCTTCAGGAGCCTTTCCACAAAGACATCCATAGGCTGAAAGCGATAGACCGCCTCCGCGTCCTCGGGCGCCATTTCCCCGGATGAAAGGAGATATACTGTCCTCTTAGCACTCACCCTTTCCAAAGCGGCTTTTGCCATATCGGGTGAGGTGAGAAGGATATCAAAGGATTGTTCGACCGGAAGATGGGCGCTGTCCGAACAGGCAGAGACAGACAGGTTTTTCCGGGATCTGAGAAGATAATTTGTAACTGCGGAAAGATAGGCTTCATCGCTGTCCGCAATGAATAGAGATATTTTTTTCATGATATGACCTCCGTCAGGATAAAAGAAATGAAGATTGGCACGGAAAAATGGATTACCGCATTTTTCCCGACTCTCTGATAGGGAAGGAGCTTTTTTTCTCGCAAACACAGGGATGCATAGCCGGAAAAATACGCTATGCGTGTCGCCAATTCACGAGTAAAGAGCATTCGAAAGAGTGCCCATATCGCGCCAAGCACAAAGGAAAAAATAATGACAGTACTTGTTTCTTTGATAGTCAGGAATGTTGATAATACAGAAATCAGCTTGATATCGCCGGCGCCGAGAACACCGATGACAAAGAGTATGTAGAAAAGGGCTATCGGAAGGAGGGCCCGACCGAAGAAAATCGGGATCCCGGGAACACCCTGTCTGAATATAATATACCAGAAGCCTGCTGCATAACCTGTTAGGATGAGGGGATTTCTGATCTTGTGATCCTGAAGGTCGCTGATGCAGGCAGCGGCGGCTATTGTCGCCGGGATGAGAATAAACTGCTGCATGAAATGTCCTCTTTTCGATTTCCACGAAAAAATTTTTTCGAGGTGAGTCGGATTATACGCAGATTTTTTTCAAAAAATCTCCCCAAAGACTTTGCTCCGGTGCGCCGGAATAGTCCATAGTTCCAAAATTTGTTTTTTGTAAAGCACTAACAAAAATGCCCGGAACAATTCCGGACATTTTCGCCAAAAATAAATGAATCTCGATTCCGATACGGCAGCGCTCAGGGAAGGGATGGAAAATTTCAACTACCGTATCGTTTTCGTCGATTTTTTTTATATTTTTTTATTATTTATTTTTACGAGGCAAAAAAGCCTCAAAAACGCACGCGCTGCGTACTTCAAATTCTCTTTCAGGCAAGAAAACCCCTGTTCCTGTCGTAGTTTTCGGTCTCCTCGGAAAGCCCTGCCCTGCCGTAGGTCATCCCGGCGACTGTCTTTTCAGCTTTCTCCATTGCAGCAGGCCTTTTGTCTCTGGAAGCAACCTCCAAAAAAGCCTCTGAAAGGGGAATGATAACAGAAAGTGACTCGTTTATAAGCTTTCCCCTCTCATCACTTTTTTCGCCCTTCAGTCTTGCCATCGAAAGGAGCCGCCCGACATAGTCATAGAGGGAAAGAAGGTTTGATGATGTTTCATAGCATTCCCTTGAAAAATCAAGGGAAGCGCGAAGATGGCTTATCACAAGCTCCGCATGGTCTATTGCCTCTTCAAAACCCTCGCCCGACGAGGCTTCTGAAAGATCGTCAAGCAGCATATCATAAAGGATCACTACGATCCCGCTCGGATTCGCAGAACCAATGCGCATTGAGTATGCTTTTTTCTTTTCATCAGTCATTCCTTACTGCCTCACAAACTGTCCAATGCCCTTTACTGCAGCAGCTGAAGCGCCATCTGCGGGAGCTCGTTCGCCTGGGAAAGCGCGCTGGTGCCGGCCTGGGCGAGAACATTGTCTTTTGTATATTCCGTCATTTCCTTTGCCATATCGGTGTCCTTGATCCTTGAAAGAGCACCGGTAACATTCTCTGCGGTTGCGTCAAGCGAAGTTCTTGCATACTCCAGACGGTTTGAATATGCGCCTATCTTTGAACGGATCTCTGAAACCCTTGCAATAGCTGAGTCAAGGCTCGTGATGGCGCGGTCAGCCCCGCCGACCTCCACGACATTGAGGTCGTCTATATAGAGGGACTTTGCGTCTGTGGGAGGTATCTTCACCGAGAGTATCTGATTCTCGTTCGCTCCGATCTGAAGATCCATGGGACCCTTGTCTGTGACATCAAGGGTGACTTTGTCACTGACCTCTCCGCCGTCCTTAAGAAGAAAGCTGATCTTGAAATCATTTGTATCGGTAATGGTCACAATGCTTCCGCTGTCATTTCCGGAATAGGTGACCGTGGCATTCGGATGATCCTTGAAAGCGGAGGGCTCTGCCGTATCGATCGTCACCTTCGGATCCCTTCCGATCCCTATACGAACATAATGCCCGTCCTCGTCCGTTCTGTGATCGTCCTCGCCTAAGCCAAGAAAATCATTATTGGCCCCTTCAAGACCCGTGGTAACGATCTCAAGTGTAGCGCCACTGCCGTACAACTGGCTGGTGATATAATAATCAGTGCTGCCTTTTTTTTCGAGACTCGCGCCCGCTATCTCCGCGGTCTTTCTGATCTCTTCATAAGCCTCGGCATTTGTCATCGCGGTAGTAAGGACGCAGGACACTCCGTTTATCTTCAGGATTCCGTTGTGGCCGTATTTGTTTACACTGTCGTTAGGATCCGGAAGGCTGCCAACCAGCATATCCGCCCTTGCTCCCGCGCCGTCGGTCACTGAAGCCGGAGTTGCCGGCTTTTCGATCTTGAAAGAATACTTCCCGACCTCCACATTGTCGGAAACCTGTATCCTTTCCACATAGTCAGCTTCCCTGTTCGGATAGACCTGCGTATTCAAGGAGCCGTTCAAAAGCGACTTTGTATTGAATTCAGTAGTTTCTGAAATACGCGTGACCTCGGACTTGATCTGATCGATCTCTACCTGGATAGCCCTTTTGTCCTCAATAGTATTGGTGTCATTTGCAGCCTGAACCGCAAGTTCCCTCATCCTCTGGAGCATCTCGTGGACCTCGCCCAGAGCGCCGTCCGCGATCTCCATCACGGAGGTACCGTCAAGGGAGTTCTGGGATGCGCGGTCAAGCCCGTTGATCTGTGACTGCATCTTGTTTGAGATCGCAAAACCGGAAGGATTGTCCTTTGCGTGATTGACCTTGAGGCCGCTTGAAAGCCTCTCCATAGAGGCCTTGAGATTGTCCTCGGTCCGAAGAAGGTGCTTGTTTGAAACGACTGCGGAAATATTGTGATTGATCTTCATGGCGCGTACCCCCAAAGCAAACTGATATTATTTTGCCTTTTTTTAAGCCTGTTACGCGTCCATGCGTCTTGGAATTATTTTGAAAGATAATATGACCCGGCATCCTTGCCGTTACAGATAATATATCGGCCAAGTGACAGCCAAACCTTAGTCCCTTGCTCTTGAAAGCACTGAGATTATCGCCCTTGCTATACCGTAAAGGCGTCGGGTGGAAATCCCCTCATCGTCAGAGAGTGATGGTGTCTGCGAAAAGCCAAAGTCCGCTTCCTCTCCCGCCGAGGGAGAGTCCGTGAATATGGCATTGGTATTGACCTTAGTCTTCAGAGAGACGGAAAGCTCGCACTCTGCACCCGACTCCCTTGCTATCGCTTCATTAAGGGCTTCCTCGGCGCTCTTAAGTATCGCGTCGGTCTTCGCTGAGTCGCTTTCAAATGCGCCCTTTATATGTCCGTCCTGATATTTCAACGTCGCGGTGATCGAGCCCATATTGTCAAAGACCATCGAAAGGTCGACTGCACCCTTTTCCTCTTCGCCGCGCACGATCTTCAGCATCATTGTGCCGTTCTCATCCGCAACAAGGATCGGCATTTCGTAGGTCTCGCGTTTTTGTGCCATATCTGAAAGTATCTCAAGCTGCTTTGATATCTGCTTCATTCCGCGGACATCGACTGATGAAACCTCCTGCTCGATAAGCATATCGTCCATGGCATGCTCCGCCGTGTCGGCAAGCTTTCTCTGTGCCTCCGCCATCTCCTTCGGAGTCTTGACAGCCTCGCCGAAGGCCCTCATCAGGTCCTCCATCACATCGGAAAGCCCCTTATTTTCTGCCTTTTCATTCGTTTCGCTAAATACATTCCTTTCCTGCGACGGTCTCTTCCCAAAAAGAGTGCGGTACATCCGGTTCCTGTCGCTCATGAGCCCCTGCATCGCTGAAAGGAAGACCGGAGATTCCGGGATATCAAGGCGTTCAAGGGCCTTATATACCTCTTTCTCCGAGGAAACAGCCCTCTTTATCTCTTCAAGACCTTCGTTGTCATATTCTTTTCCAAGACGCTCTTCCTCAGCAGCGTAGCTTTCTTCAGAAGACAGCCTCCCGTCCTCTCTCTGAAGCCTGTCTGCAAATTCCTCCGGTGTATATGAAAGATAATCGGTATCCGACGCTGCCGCGTGGAAGGTCGCGGGATTTAGATAATCCGCGCTCTCAACCATCTTTCCCGCCTGGAAAGCCTTCTCTATCTGCTGTGAGATCGAAAGAGAGCCTAAGTCCTTTGCATTAACTCCGCCGAAATCATCATCCACGGTATAATCCATACCCCGGTGATGCCTTGAGCGAAGGCCTGTCAGCATATTCTTTAGATTGATATCCGCGCCCTCGAGCATGAGCTGCCCTATCACGGCACCGTCGGTCTTTTCAACAGAATAGATGAGGCGGGCTATGCCTTTGTAGGCGGAAAGCTCGTCGTCGGAAAGCTCTCCCGTCCTCTCGGCCTTGTAGAGGAATTTCCCGAAGCCTTCCTCGGGAGTGTTGTTTTCATCATTTATCCTCTTTGCAGTTTCCTTAAGCTCTGAAAGGCTCATTTCAAGAGGATTTTGACCGTTCCGTATCATCGAAGCCACGGTTCCCGGGCGAAGGAGGTTTAGGGTTTGGCGAACCTCAAGCAGGGAGGCCTTTGCAGACATTATATTGTCTTTGTTTATTTCTATCGAATTATAACCGAGCACACGCACTGCGGACTGATTGTCCTCATTATCCTCCATATCAAGCGAAGAAAGGATGTCAGAGACATTTGAAAAAGCTTTTTTGATGCTGTCGCCAAGGTCTCGGCGAACCTGCGTCCCAATGGTCTCGTAGGTTTCCTGCGCTCTTTCATAAGAAAGCTTGAAGCTCACGGAATCGTCCCTCACCGTGGAAAGGGACTGTGACATCATCGAAAAACTCTTGTAGGTACCCAGGAACTCTATCGGAGTGCCCTTTATTTCTGAAACCGCAGCGTTTGTCTTCTCAAAGTTCTCGGAATTTACGGGGCTTTCGCTCTCTGCCTTGAGGAGCTCAAGGACGTCGGAAAGCGGGGCTGTATCTATATCAAGGCCGTGCCTCATTATCGAGCGGGCGGAAACGCTGGTCATGAGAAGGCTTGCCTCGGCAAGAGTCTTTTTCGCCGAGTCGATATCAAAGGACAAAGCAGCTTCATCAGTTAAGGAAGAGTGCTCTGACTTCAGGCTTTCAAGCGCTGCAGGATTTCCTGTCGAAAATAATGCCCTTGCCCTCATCTCCATCCTGAAGGAAAGTGACTGCGAATCGGAGTCCTCCCTGTATGAGAACTCTGCGGAAAGTGTAAGTATGGAAAGCGTTCTGCCGCGGCGCACCACGTTTTCGGCATCCTCGGGCGCCGCTTCATTTACTGCACGCGCTGCGTCGGCGGAGGCATCATTCAGAGAAAGCCCGCTTATCACATAGGCTTCTCCGGGCGCCTTTCCTTCCTCTATGGCATCTGTTACGGCAGTAAGTATCTCATCCCCGTTTTCCTTCATTATCCCTTTGTTAAGGATAGTATAGGCATTCATATTTTCGGGCGTTACGGGAATGTCGTTTTCTATGAAGTCGGATATCACGTCTTTTCCGAAATCATCCGGCGAAAGATATGCTTTTTCAAAGACCGGGGAAAGCTGTCCTGAAGCCTCAAGGGCATCGGCCGCCTTCATGCTGTCTGATGAGGCCGCATTTTCAGCCGCTCCGAAGGAAGCGCGATAGACATTGTCTATCGTGGGCGAAAGAGAGTTCTTTACCATGAAAAGGGCGCTCTCCTTTGTGATGCCGCCCTTGTCCATTATCTCTGAATATTTTGAAAGGGCTGCCTTGACCTCGGGATGGTCCTCGATCGCCGCCTCCGAGATGTCACCCATCTTTGAAACATCGGCTCCGCCCTTTGCGAGATTGATCTTGATCTTGTCGGCAACGGTTACGAGTTCATAAGGGTCCTCTGCTGAAAGGTCAAAGCCCTCCTTCTTACCCTCGGAAAAAGCCTCCTCGTTGAGGTCCTTCGCTGCCTTTGCCATCATCTGATTTTTCATCGAGATGTCACTTTCGCTCGCGACGGCAGCATTATTTGCATCATCGATCGCCTCGGAAAGAAGGTCCTTTTTCCCATAAAAAGAATCCCGCGAGGAAAGAAGTCCCTTTCCCTGCAGGGATTCGGAAAGCTGAAATGTCGCGTCATTTGATGTATCAAGCGTGATGTTTTCGCCTCTTTCAGACGCCCTTTTGAAAGCGCCTGACGCCATCGCGTCATTCTTCAGCTGCTCATAGCGGATCTCGTTAAGATGCATAAAATACCGTCCTTTTCAATGCTTCACTCGAAATCCGTTTCGAAGATAAGGCTTTATCCCTAAGCCTACATATTTTTTATCGGCATTTAGTCCATAAGGTTTAGTTTTGTGTTATCATATACAGCATGCTGATACTTGGATTTCAGAAAACCACGCTCCTGGACTATCCGGGAAAGCTTGCGTCTATCATATTCACAGGGGGCTGCAATCTTCGCTGCCCCTATTGCCAGAATTCCGGGCTTGCCTTTGATCCGGATCCCGAAAAAACCAATGCCTTCTCAGAGGAGGAGGTTCTTTCCCACCTCAAAAAGCGCCGCGGCATGCTCGAGGGCCTTGTGATCACAGGCGGCGAGCCGACTCTTCAGAAGGACCTTATCCCTTTCATCGAAAAGGTAAGGGCTATTGGTCTTTTGATAAAACTTGACACAAACGGGACAAATCCCGCATTATTAAAGGAGCTTCTCGGCGTGAAGCTCCTTGATTATGTTGCGATGGATATAAAGCAGTCGCAGGATAATTATCCTGCTGCCTGCGGGCTTTCGGGCAGCGCAGCAGCTTCGCTTACAGAAAAGGTGATGGAGTCTGTCTCCATCCTCCTTAACTGCAGCATCGATTATGAATTTCGTACCACAATAGTTTCAGAGCTTTTTAAAGACGAAGATCTTCCAAAGATCGCCTCTATGATCAAAGGTGCGAAAAGGTATTTCATTCAAGGCTTTTTGGAAAGTCCGGGAGTACCGGAGGGCTGTGCATTTTCATCCCCTTCTCCGGAAAAAATGCATGAATATGAAAAGATAATGAAGTCGTATCTTCCGGAAACGGAAGTCTCGCTTCGAGGATTATAAATAATAATGAGATCACTTAAAGACCTTAAAAAATCAAAAAAAACCTCAGCCATCTCCCTGAGCGAGAGAGTGTTTTATACTGACCGCCTGATGCTTCGAATCTGCTCGAAAAAGGACGCGCCCCTCGTATTGTCCTTCTACGACAGGAATCTTGAGGAGTTCGCAAAATATGAGCCTCTCCCGATGATCGAGACAAGGACCATCTCCTTCCATGAGCAATGCCTGGAATTTGAAGAAAAGGAATTTGCAGAAATGAAGGAGGTGCGCTTCTTCCTCTTTCTCAAAGACAATCCTATGGAGATCATCGGCACTGTGAGCTGTCGCGATATCAAGCACGCCTTCTATTCCTCAACAGAGATCGGTTACAAGATGGATGCCCGCTTCAGGCGATGCGGCTATATGAGCGAAGCCATTCGCTTTATGCTGCGATATGTAAAGGAAGTCCACCATCTTCACAGAGTGGAAGCCTATGTGATGCCGGACAATGAAGCGTCTCTGAAGCTCCTTCAAGGGCTTGGCTTCATAAAGGAGGGTTATCTACATGACAAGCTCTGCCTCGATGATGTCTGGTATGACCACGTGCTTCTGACAAAACTGATCTGACTCTAAATTAATATGTACATTTAATTCTGCTACAGCTCCCAAATCACAAAAAGGAACAGCCTTCGGATCTCTCCGAAGACTGTCCTTGTGAAGAAACATATGAATGCTCTTTTTCGATACCGGAGAACCGATGGTTAAAGGGAGGAGGGAGGATCGGTGGTACTCTCCGGTTCGACAATGATAATTTATCACCTCATTGTGAAGAAAAATCAATCAAATTGTGTCCAAATTGTGAAATGATAGAAGGACCTTATCCATGACAAAAGCAGCTCTTCGCGCTGAAAAACGAAAGACTCTTCGCCTCTCCCGCGAGCAAAAAGAAATAGAAGAACAGGAAAAAACCGACCTTTTCTTCATGAAGGAAGCCATGAAACAGGCAAAAAAGGCTCTTTTGATCAGCGAGGTTCCCATAGGCTGCATTATCGTGAAAGATAATAAAATAATTGCCCGGGGCTACAACAAAAGGAACAACGATCACTCGGTACTCTCCCATGCGGAGATCATCGCGATCAAAAAGGCGTGTAAAAATCAAAACGACTGGCGGCTTGAGGACTGCACCATGTATATTACCCTTGAGCCCTGCCCTATGTGCGCCGGAGCAATAGTTCAGGCGCGTATCCCCCGCGTTGTCATAGCCTCCAGAAACAAAAAATCCGGCTGTGCCGGATCTGTAATAAATCTTTTGAACGAAAAGGGGTTCAATCATCAGTGCTCCGTGACATATTCCGTCATGGAAGATGAGTGCAGCACCCTTCTTTCCGGTTTCTTTAAGAGCATAAGGGGAAATCAGTCTTAGGCCCCTCTGATCTGGTTCGGATCATTCTTCTTCATCTCCGCCTTGTGGATGTACATATCATTGTCGGCATTCTTCAGCACCTCGTGGATCGTCCCCGACTCGGTATCGGAAAGCTTTGCAGCGCCTGAAGCAATGCTCAGTGTAATATTCAGCTTCGTATCCCTGTTCCAGTCCTCTTCCTCCATACGAAGATCATGGAGTGCCTTTCCATAGCACCTGTCAAGATCGTCGCCCGTCATAGTGGCGCAGAATTCATCACCGCCGACCCTGTAAACATTTCCGTACTTGCTGAACGCCTTGTGTATGAGCGTTGCGGCAGCCTGGATGACCTTGTCGCCAACATCATGACCCAGGGTATCATTTACATGCTTGAAATTGTTGATATCAAAGTAAGCAATGAGAAGGTCGAAGTGGGAATCGAGATAAGCATTCCCGCTCAGAGTATCCTTGCTGAAATTGTCGCGAAGTATGTCAGAATCACGCTCATATGCGGTTCTGTTCAGTATTCCGGTCAGCTGATCCGTATAGGCCTTGTCACGCTCGTTCATCAGATAACCCGTATCCGCGAGATGCTTTCTCGCCTCAAGCTCTGAATCTATGATCGAGAAGATAAGTGCTATGATCGCGCCAAAGAGCGTTGTGGGAGCGTCCTTTGTGGAGCCGTTGTCACTGATGAAGAAGAAGGCGTCAAAGACAACAGTCGCCGTAACAACCACCACACCCGCGAACATCCACCAGTCGATATCCGCCTTTACATGCTCCGTGGCTGCATCCCGCAGCGACGCTATAAACAGTTCGATGCCGACAATGATCACATAGAGCGCCATGATATAGAAGAAGAACAGGCACTCGTTCCATTCGAGGGTTCCGCCGGTGGTAAGCGCAAGAGTTCCGACGACGCTTATGACATCCATGACGGCAAGGGTTATCGTCCAGGACTTCGTCTTGTGCGGCAGGATGGAGGCGACGAGGCAGAAGGCCGGAAGCGGGAAGATCAGCAGAGCCAGATATTTCGTCACCAGAAGAAGCTCCGTGGAATCAGGGAGCATGAGGATCGGTATATTTGATTCTATCATCAGCCAGTAGCCGCCTGCGATGCCCGAAAGAAAGAGTGAATTCCTAGAATAGCGGTATTTCAGATATTTCTGGGAAATCTCGTTGATAAGCCCTATGATCCCGACCATTATCAGGAATATGGCCAGAAGAAAAGCAACCCCGCTCTTCGTCATGATGTACTGAATATGAAGATAAGAGGGCCCGATCATAAGACCGGAAAAGTTCATGCGGCTGGTCCCGCCTGTGTTTCTGGCAAGGAGCCTTATTTCCTTTCCCGACATATCGGGGCTTAAGGGGATGTGATGATAATATGTATCAAAGACGGAACCGGAAAACCGGTTCTTTGATTCAAAGTTGTATACCTCTTTGCCGTCTATCTTCACGGAAAAATTGATAAAGCGGCCGTTCATATTGAGGCAGTCGCCGGTATTGATCTCCGGAAGTACATTGTAAGCCACTATCGTCCCGTCAGCGCTGCTGCTCTTTATATTGTAGAACGCCGAAAGGTTCACACCCCTGCCGTTTTGATCTATCCATCCGTCGGAGTATTCCTGGAGTCTCCCTACTGTAGTGAAGTTAAGCCCGGTCGCCGTATTCACCGCGATCAGAATAGCTAAACCAAGTACAAGGATGATTACAATGCCGATAGCGCTCTTCAATTTTTGAGACATAAAAGACTTTATCTTGTCAGACAACTTTCCTACCGCCTCAAAATCAAAAAAACCAAAAAGACCTAGTCTTTTGCATTATAGCATTTACGATTATGGAAAAAAACCTTTTTTTACTGATGATTATGTGGTACTTTTTATTTTGGCTCTTTTCTTTATTTTAATGGAGGAAGCGCAACTTGAAGCTCTTTAAAGGAAAAACATTTCTGGTATTCTTGCTGACGGCCATCGGCCTGATAGCAGCTTTTATCGCGCTGTTCCTTTATGTAGCCAGCGTTTCGATGGCCGATCGGACCTTTTCATGGGACTCAAAAAAGACCGCCACTCCTCCGGGCGAGGGCTCGGGGGTTCCTTATGTTACCATGTCCGTTCCCGAAGAAAAGCGCTGGCTTGATTTCACGAATCATACCGCTGCACCCGTCGGCGCGGAATACGATTTTACAATGATAAATGAAGGCACCGGAATGCTTGAAGGCTGGACCCTTGATATGACCTTCAACGAGAACCTCCTGATAGACAGCTTCTGGAACGGCACCTATGAGGTCAACGGAAACACCATCCATTTCACGCCGGACAAGAATGCCGATTTCATGAAACATCTGGAGCCCGCCACCTTCGGCGCCGTGATCTATTCACAGAAGGATCTCGAGCTTGTTGGTTATACCATCAAAGGAAGGCTCCCGATAAAGGTTCTTGATCTTCCCGTCTTCTACATCCTGATCGTCCTGGGTCTCGTCTGGATAGTCGCGTTTTTCTCTTATATCGTAAGCTTCGCCCGGGTCAGCCGGCTTCAGAAGCAGAGAGAGCGTGACCTTCTGATCATCAGCCAGTCCATCATGACCTTCACGAACTTTATAGATGCAAAAGACCCCTACACAAAGGGGCACTCAGTGCGTGTAGCTCAGTACTCAATGGAGATCGCAAAACGCATGGGCTTCTCTGAAGATAAGGTTCAGGATCTCTATTATGAAGCGCTTCTCCATGACGCCGGAAAGATCGGTATTCCGGACGCCATACTTACAAAACCCGGAAAGCTCACAAACGAAGAGTACGCGATCATCAAGACCCATACCACCATAGGAAGCGAGATCCTTTCGAATTTCACCACGATCCCCGATATCAAGGACGGCGCGCATTATCATCATGAAAGATATGACGGAAAGGGCTACCCTTCAGGACTCAAGGGCGAGGAGATCCCGCTGAACGCGAGGATAATATGTGTGGCGGATTCCTATGACGCCATGAGCTCCCACAGAAGCTACAGGAAGTCATATGACAATGAAAAGATATTGGAAGAGCTTCGGGACAATGCCATGACACAGTTCGACCCGGAGATCGTGCCTATAATGATCTCTATGATAGAGGACGGTTTTACGGAAAAGATCAGAGCTGAATTTGGGGCGGAGGCGGATTATTTCGGAGCGCCTGTGGTCTGAAAATCATGTTTCAGCCAACCCAGGCCTGCTCATCATCATCGCCGAGGACATGCCCGAGCATGATGGAGTTTCTTGACTTGTTCTTCGCCCGATAGAGAAGCGCATCCGCAGCATGAAGGAAATTCCATGCGGTAGTGCCTTCTGTGGGCTTTCCCCAGAATATTCCCTGAGATACAGTGACTATCTTCATATAGCTCTTCGTGAACTTGTGCTCCACGGCGCGCTTCAAGATATTTTCCTTCAGGCTCTTTGCCATCTCAAAGACCTCAGTGTCTGAATATCCCTCATAGATCACAACGAATTCGTCGCCGCCGTAGCGTGCCGTAAATACGCCGGGATTCTTTGAAAGCTCCTTGATCTGACCCGCTACAAAGGTAATGCACTCATCGCCTGCCTGATGGCCGTAATTGTCATTGTACTCCTTGAAATAATCTATATCGAGGATCTCTATTGCCCAGCCTATATCCGCTCTGCGTGCCCTATCAAAGGAAAGCCCCGCATAGCCGTTTAATGCAGCCCTGTTCTCCATCTGAGTCAGCGGGTCTGTCACCGACTTCTTCTGGAGCTGGCGGTTCTCCTCCTCCACCTCGCGGTTGATCCTGGCAAGGTCATTGAAGGAGCCTCTGAGACGCAGCATATTCCTTACCATCAGGCGGTTTTCGCGCTCAGTCGTCTCATAAAGTTCAAAAAACCTTTCGGAAAGCGCTGAATACTCATCCCCCTTGCCCCTGGCTCTGGCATTCTGAAGCTGAAGCTGAACGAGCCGGCGCTCAAGATTCCTGACGTTGGTCTTTACCACCATTGTGTCCAGTTCTTTCACGATGCGATCGAATTCGGCGTTCTGCCCCGTCTCCGAAAGCATTGAAAGATAATCATAAAGATCATCAAAAACATCCATTACCGGGAGCTCATTCATATCCGTGGCGCCCACAAGGGAGATAAATCTGTCACGCTGATCCCGATCCCCGAGGCTGTTGTAAAGTATGGCTCCGAAGCAGTTCACCGCGAGCTCGTCATGAATCTCAAGCCTCCCAGCGCACGCAGCCTCAAGCCTTTCAAACATATCCCGGGCCGCATGCATATCGCCGCGCCGCAGCAGTGCCTTTGAGAGCCCGAGCAATGCCGCCGAAAGATATGAATAATATTCATCCGGGTTGAGATTCACTTCCTCCGTCATATCATAGGAATTCTGGAAACGCCCTATCGCCTCGTCAAATTCATCCACCAGAAGAAAGAGAGAACCGATGTTGAGGTTCATCATTATCTCAAGCGACTTCAGAGCATGCTGCCTGCAGTAGGAGAGCGCCTTTGAATAATAATCCATCGCAAATGGCGCGTTACCCCGGTTCATGGAGACTATTCCAAGAAGATTGTTGGCCCTGGCGAGATATTCCCACTCTCCCGCCTTCTCAAAGGGCTCGAGACAGCCAACCATCTCGGTGTAGAAATCCACCATCTCGTTTGAAATATAATAGCGCTCTCCACGCTTGAACCTCGCGAAGCCGACCAGTGCGTCATCCTCCTGCAAAAGTCCTACGCTCTCAAGGGTATCGCACTGGGACAGGAAGGTCTTCTCGTCATTTCCAAGCCCGCCTGTGACCGCATCGATCAGGGTTGTTATATTATCGCCGTATTTTTCCAGATTCATTTTTTCTCTTTTCCAGCAAGAAGATCTGCAAGCGCGCCAAAATCTGAAAGAGTAAGCCTTTCGGCGCGGATATTCCTGTCTATTGAAAGTTCCAAAAGCGCCTCCGATATAATTTCCTTTGAAAAGCGTGCGGCCAGCGCACTGTCAGAGGCTATTGCGTTCACAAAAGTCTTTCTCCGAAGCTCAAACCCCGCCCTGATGAGCGAGAACATCAACTCCTCATCGGATACATCGAAGAGTGGGGCCTTTCGGATATCAAGCCTTATCAATGCGCTCTCCACCTTCGGCACCGGATAGAAGGCCTCGGGCGGAACTTCGAGCATTATCATAGGATGTGCTTTCCACGAGACAAAATATGAGATCGCTCCGCAGTCCTTTGAGCCCGGAGGCGCTGCCATACGAACCGCAACCTCCTTTTGAACAAGCAGCACAAGGCTTTCAAAGGAAATACCGCAGGAAAGGAGCTTTGTGACCAGAGGTGTCGTGATGTAATAGGGAATATTCGCAACTACCTTCAGTGAACCGGTATTCTCAGGAAGCAGTGACTCAATATCCGCCTTCATGATATCCGCATTTATGACGCGCGTATTTTGAAAGGGTTCAGCGGCCACTGTCACAAAGGGGATCAGATCCCTGTCTATCTCTACCGCTGTGACGGATCTTGCACGCGATGCGAGTATCTTTGTAAGGTTCCCTGTCCCGGGGCCTATCTCAAGGATATCATCGTCCTTTGTAATATCGGCGCAGTCCGCTATTCTTGAAAGTACAGTTTCATCCGAAAGGAAGTTCTGCCCGAATTTTTTCTTTGGAGTAAGACTCTTCAATCTAACTTCACCCTTGAAAAAAGGGCCCCCGCATTTTCCCGCGTCCGCTCTATCACTTCATCTTCCGTGATATGCCTTAGTCTTGCTATCTCTTTTACTATATAGGGAAGATTCGTGGAGTCATTTCGCCTTCCCCGAAAGGGCTCCGGCGAAAGATAAGGGCTGTCCGTTTCAAGCAATATGCGGGACAGGCTCACCTTTTCAACGGTCTCCTTCAGCTTTTTTGAATTCTTGAAGGTCACCACTCCGCCTATTCCAAAATAATAGCCCATCTTCTCATATTCCATCGCCTGCTCCGGCGAATAGCTGTAGCAATGAAGGACGCCCCGTATCCCATCAGCGGCTGCCTTTTTCAATATCTCCATCGAGTCCTCAGCGCTGTCCCGAAGGTGAAAGATCACAGGAAGACCATATTCCCCCGCGATCGAAAGCTGGTAGGAAAACCAGTATTTCTGCGTCTCCTTTGCTTTCTCTTTGTCCTCTTCCTCTGAAAGATAATGATAATCAAGCCCTATCTCGCCGATCGCAGCAACCTTCTCATCATCGAGTTTTGTCTTCAGCTCATCAAAAAAGCTCTCAGAGATCCCGGAAAGCTCCGACGGATGCACGCCGAGGGCGGCATAAAAATCCGGATATTTATGGGAAAACTCAAGGCATTTCTCATTTGACTCCATGGTGGAGGCCACATTGATGACGGGGCTTATCCCATGGGCTGAAAGAGAGGCTATTATCTCTTTCCGGTCACTGTCAAAGGAGCTGTCGTCATAATGGGCGTGGGTCTCAAAGATAAGCATTATTTTTACTCATCCTTTGCGGCTGCAGCCCTCTGCGCCTCTTCAATAGCGGCGACCTTCTTCATGACCTCGTTCTCGTCAAGCCTCATAAATAATGTGGCGGGATTTTCATTTACGCGTGTCCCCGAAGAGAAATTTCCGAAGGTTGAAAGATCGTCATAGTTCAATTTCGGGCTTCCAAACTCCTTCAATATCGCATCAGCCGTATCGGGCATGAAGGGAGAAAGAAGGATCGCGCCCTTTGAAGCCGCCTCGATAAGGTTATAAAGCACCGTGGAAAGCCTTGCAGCCTTGCTCTCATCTTTTGCGAGCACCCAGGGCTCCGTCTCGTCTATATATCTGTTGCAGCGGCGGAATATCTCAAATATGTCCGTAAGCGAATCGGCGACACGAAGCGCCTCCATGTCACGCTCGACCTTTTCCTTTGCGCCGCAGGCGATCGCCTTCAAGTCGGAATCTGCCGCCTTCCATTTTTCAAGTTCTTCAGGAGAAGCGTTTTCATAAGCTTCCTTTTCCCTGTTCTCAGCGATCCCGTCAAAATATTTGTTGGTCATTGAAACAGTCCTCTTTACAAGGTTTCCGAGGATGTTCGCAAGGTCGGAATTGATCCTTTCGATAAGGAGCTTCCAGGTGATGATCCCGTCGTTTTCAAAGGGCATCTCATGGAGAACAAAGTAACGCGCTGCGTCTACCCCGAAAAGATCGGCAAGATCGTCGGCATAGATCACATTACCTTTTGATTTTGACATCTTCTCACCGCCCTGAAGGAGCCAGGGATGGCCGAAGACCTGCTTAGGAAGCGGGATATCAAGAGACATCAGGAATATAGGCCAGTATATGGTATGGAAGCGGACTATGTCCTTTCCGATAAGGTGGAGGTCGGCCGGCCAGTACTTTTTGTAGAGTTCGCCGTGGTTTCCGTCAACATCATAGCCAAGCCCTGTGATATAGTTTGAAAGGGCATCAAGCCAGACATAGACGGTCTGGTTTGTGTCAAAATCCACAGGTATCCCCCATTTCACGGATGACCTTGAAACGCAGAGATCCTGAAGCCCGGGCAGGAGGAAATTGTTCATCATCTCGTTCTTTCTCGAAACGGGCTGAATAAACTCCGGATGATCATTAATATACTGTATCAGGCGGTCGGCGTACTTGCTCATCTTGAAGAAGTAGGCTTCCTCGACCTCGGGATGGACCTCCCCGCCGCAGACAGGGCAGCGCCCGTCCTTGAGCTGCGACTCGGTGTAGAAGGCCTCGCATTCCTTGCAGTAAAGTCCGTCGTACTTTCCCTTGTAGATATCGCCCTTGTCATACATGTATTTGAATATCTTCTGGACCGTCTTTTCATGATAATCATCCGTAGTCCTGATGAACTTGTCATAGGAGATGTTCATGAGATCCCATATCCTTTTGATCTCTGCTGCGGTACCGTCCACAAATTCCTTGGGAGTGATGCCCTTCTCAGCCGCACGGCTCTCATTTTTCTGACCGTGCTCATCCGTTCCGGTCTGAAAAAAGACATCATAGCCCTGCTGCCTTTTGAAGCGGGCTATCGAGTCAGCCATTATGATCTCGTAGGTGTTTCCTATATGGGGCTTCCCCGAAGCGTAGGCTATTGCCGTTGTAATATAATATTTTCCCTTGTCTCCTGCCATATCCATCACTATCCTTTACGAAACAAAATCCCGGAAACCGTAGCGCCTGCGGTTCCCGGGTTACGTAGCCATACTTCTTTTTTTGATCAATCCTCGGAGTTGAAAGATTCTCCGCATTTTTTGCAGAAATCAGAGTCCGTGGAATTTATTGTGCCGCACTTCTTGCAGACCTTCTCGCCCTTGAGCTCTGATATCTGGTGCTTTAATGAAGCGATCTGCCTCTTTGCGGCGTCGATCACCGTAAATTCCTCGGGAGTCTCATCCTTGTGCTCATCATAATATTTCTTTCCAAGCTCTATGAACTTCTGCTCAAGAAGAGTTTCGTTTTTCCTGACCTCAAGGTTCAGCTTTGCGATATCGAGAACACCGCTGATCTTATCTCCTACGGCCTTTCCGCCGTTCTTTAATGCCTCACCGAGCTTATCGAGCTTGTCTGCCATATTATCAGCCATTTCAAAAACCTCCTTCATAAAAACCCGCCACTCCGGACAACCGCCGGATACAAGTGGCTATTATACTACAAAAATGCTTCCTTGTACACAAAAACGGCATTTCCTCACGCAGGAAGTATGTGAAGGTCCCGAACAATGATATAAGCCGTGTACGCACCGTAGCAGATCAGCATCATGATGCCCTCTTTCCGCGACAGCTTCTTGTCCTTCCCGCAGAAGAGGTAGACAAGGAGCGAGAACAGAACGAGGACCACTATATCTATGATATTTTCCATGATGAAGCCGATTGGCGAGATCACCGCTGCGGCGCCAAGGATGAGAAGGATGTTGAAAATGTTCGAGCCGACCACATTTCCGACAGCCATATCAAGCTCGTTCTTCCTGGCAGCGACTATGGAGGTCACAAGCTCCGGAAGGCTGGTTCCAAAAGCCACTATCGTAAGCCCGATCAATGTTTCCGAAAGACCTGCCATACGCGCGATCCGGACCGCGCCCTCAACTACCCAGTCTCCGCCGAACTTGATTGCTACGATGCCGCCGGCAACAAAGATGAGGCAGAGCCAGATCGGGCGGACCTTGATATCATTCTCTTCTTTTTCCTCAGTCTCTTTTTCCTCCTGCGTCTTTTCCGGTTTTCGTCTGGCTTTCAGAGCGCTTCTCACCATCAGCACAAGGAAAAGGGTAAAGAGTGCAAGGAGAATAATGCCGTCAACCCTGTCAAGCTCCCAGGAAAGCGCGCCGTTTGCGAAATTCCAGCCGAAAAGACCGAGAACCAGAAGCAGCAGTGCGCATATTATGGAAAAGGGGAAATCTCTCTTTAAGGTATCCTTCGCGACCAGTATGGGTGTGAAGAGCGCGGAGGCGCCAAGCACCACCATGAGGTTGAAGATGTTTGAGCCAACGACATTTGAGATCGCAAGGGAATTGCTGTTGTTGAACGAAGCCGTCACAGACACCGCAAGCTCCGGAAGGCTTGTTCCCATGGCAACCACGGTCATTCCTATGATGAGCGCGGGGACTCTCAGTTTTTTCGCAAGAGAGGCTGCGCCCTCAACGAAGAAATCCGCTCCCTTTACAAGGAGTATGAAGCCCACTACAAGAAGGAGAAGGGCCTTTACTACTTCCATTATTTTGACCTCCGATGATGAACGTTCAAGTATCCTCTTCCCTTATAGGCTTGAAGCTGTGCCAGCCGTCAGTGGTGCTCCAGCCCTTGTATTCAAAGAGGCGCTTCACGATGATCCCGCACAGAAGGGCACAGGTGATGCCAACAAGGAAGCCGCCGATCACGTCCGTGGGGAAGTGGACGAAAAGATAAAGTCGCGACACAGCAACAAGCGATGCAAGGACAAGTGCTCCGGCTCCAAGGCCGCGCCGGTACTGGACTATGGTCGCTGCGGCGGCAAAGGAAAAGGCAGTATGTCCCGAAGGGAAGGAAAAGTCATCCGGTCTTTCCACGAGAAGCGGCACAGAAGTGTCTATCCAGGCCGGTCGATCCCTTGCCACGAGATTTTTCAATATAAGATTGCATATCACAATATCAAGTACCAGAGCAAGAATTCCGGTGATCCCTATCCTCTTATCCTTTGAGAAGAGAAGAAAGAGAAGTATCACCGCGATCCAGAAAAGCCCCTTTTCGCCGAGAAGCGTGAAGAACTTGAACACCCCGTCAAGGATATCGCTGTGAATGCTCTGGAACCAGTAGAGGACATCGCCCTCCCAGCCTGCGATCACCATCAGATTACCACCTTTATAAATTTCTTCTTCCCTTTTCTGAGAATAAATTCTTCGGAAAAGGTCTCTTTTTCATAGCGTGTTCTGGGGTCAGAGACCACCTCACCGTTTACTGTCACGCCGTTTTGGGTAACGGACTGTCTCGCCTCGTTCTTTGAATTTGCAAAGCCGGCCTTTACAATAAGGTCAAGAAGACCGATCGTCCCGTCCTCACCGAGATCGCTGTCCTCTATCTTGAGGGAAGGGATGTTTTCAGAAGAAGCGCCGCCTGCAAAGAGCGCCCTTGAAGCCTCTCGGGCTTTTTCCGCCTCCGCCTCGCCGTGAACGAGCTTTGTAAGCTCAAAGGCAAGGATGTCCTTTGCCTCGTTTAGCTGTCCACCCTCCCACGCTTCCATGGGACGGATCTCTTCAAGAGGCAGGAAGGTAAGCATTTTGATGCATTTGATGACATCTCCGTCATCAACATTTCGCCAATACTGGTAGAAATCATAGGGCGTGGTCTTGTTTTCATCCAGCCAGACTGCGCCGCCCGAGGTCTTTCCCATCTTTGTCCCGTCAGCCTTCGTAAGAAGGGTAATGGTCATGGCGTAGGCATCATCCTTTGAAAGCTTCTTTCTGATAAGGTCGGTGCCCGCCAGCATGTTCGACCACTGGTCGTCGCCGCCGAACTCAAGGTTGCAGCCGAAATCCTGATAGAGCTTGAAGAAGTCATAGGCCTGGAGCAGCATGTAGCTCATCTCAAAAAAGGTGAGCCCGCCCTCGCGCTCCATGCGGTTTTCATAGGCGCGTGCACGGAGCATATTATTCACATTGAAATGCACTCCCACTTCACGCATGAAGTTCATGAAATTGAGGTCTCTCAGCCAGTCGGCATTGTTTACCATCATAGCGTCGGAGGGACCGTCGCCGAATTTGATGAAGCGGGACATCTGCTTTCTGAAGCATTCGCAGTTGTGGTCGATGATATCGTTTGTCATCATCGAGCGCATATCGCTTCGGCCCGAAGGGTCTCCTATCATGCCGGTGCCGCCACCGACAAGGGCGATCGGCTTGTTGCCGGCCTCCTGCAGCCTCTTCATAAGGCAGAGCGCCATGAAATGCCCCACATGCAGCGAATCCGCAGTGGGATCAAAGCCGATATAAAAAGTCGCCTTGCCTTCATTGACAAGCCGTCTGACATTATCCTCATCAGTAACCTGCGCGATCAGCCCGCGCTCCTTCAGTTCCTCGTAGATACCCATTTTCGTGCCTTTCATGATGTAGAATTCACACAACAGAAGTAATACTACCACATCCGTCATTATGACGGAAGAAGAATATTATTTTTTGTGCAGCGTGAATGTGGAAGGTTACCGGTTCTTTTTGTAGAATAAGCTCGTTGCAAAAGGCAGGGGGCTGACCCTTGAATGTAAAGGAGCAAAAAAATGGCAGGAATCAAGCTTGACAATGTGTGCAAGGTTTATCCCAACGGCTTTGAAGCTGTTAAGAATTTCAACCTTGACGTAAAGGACAAGGAGTTCATTATCTTCGTAGGCCCTTCAGGCTGCGGAAAGTCCACAACCCTTCGTATGATAGCAGGTCTTGAGGACATCTCCTCCGGAACACTCACGATAGACGGTAAGGTCGTAAACGACGTAGAGCCGAAGGACCGCGATATCGCGATGGTTTTCCAGAACTACGCTCTTTATCCTCATATGACGGTTTATGATAATATGGCTTTCGGACTTAAGCTTCGTAAGCTTCCGAAGGACGAGATCGACAAGAAGGTCCGCGAGGCCGCAAAGATCCTCGACCTTGACAAGCTCCTCGACAGAAAGCCGAAGGCTCTTTCCGGTGGTCAGAGACAGAGAGTTGCGATGGGACGTGCTATAGTCCGTAATCCCAAGGTCTTCCTCATGGACGAGCCTCTTTCAAACCTCGATGCAAAGCTCCGTGTTCAGATGAGAATCGAGATCTCAAAGCTTCATGACAGACTCGGTGCAACGATGATCTACGTTACACACGATCAGACAGAGGCTATGACGCTTGGTACCAGGATCGTTGTTATGAAGGACGGTATCGTTCAGCAGGTTGATTCTCCTCAGAACCTCTACGCAAATCCTATCAACCGCTTCGTCGCAGGCTTCATCGGATCTCCCGAGATGAACTTCCTTGACGCGAAGATCATCAAGAACGGTGATGATGTCCTCGCTGATCTCGGCGGCGTGAAGCTCCTCGTTCCTCCGGCAAAGGCAAAGGTTCTTGAGGAGAAGGGCTATGTAAACAAGACAGTAGTATTCGGTATCCGTCCCGAGAACATCTCAGACGAGCAGATGGTGATCGAGGCTCATCCCGAGAACGTTATCGAAGCAAAGATCCATGTTTACGAGCTTCTCGGTGCTGAAGTATTCCTTTACTTTGATTACAACAACACAGAGATCACAGCAAGAGTCAATCCCCGTACAACAGCACGTACAGGCGACACAGTCAAGTTCTGCCTCGATATGGAGAAGGCTCACTTCTTCGACAAGCAGACAGAGGTTACTATCACGAACTAAAACGAACGACCGCCTCATAAAAAGAAAGAGAGATCAGGATCCGCCGCGTTCTTTCAAAGAGCGCGGCGGTTTGATTAAAAGGAGGTTTATCATGTCTTACGGCTTTGACGAAAACTGTGCTTACTGTGCAAAGGGCGCGCTGGTCGAAAAATTCGGCTATTTCATATGCGAGCTGCCCGCTTCGAATGTTTATCTTTTCAAGGAGCAGTCCCATCCCGGACGCTGCATCGTGGCTTCAAAGCACCATGTTTCGGAGATGAGGGAGCTCACGAAAGATGAACGCATTGCGTTCATTGAGGATGTAAACCGCGTCGCTGAGGCGATCCACAACGTTTGTCACCCCGACAAGCTGAATTACGGCATGTACGGGGATACGGGGCACCATCTTCATATGCATCTCTGCCCGAAATACAAAGACGGCTTTGAATGGGGCGGAGTATTTCTTATGGATCCGGATCAGAAAAAGATTCAGGATCAGGATGAGCTTGAAAAGATCGCATCGCCCCTTCGCGACGCGATTATCGATCAGAAATAAAAAGGAGCAAAAATATGGCTGCACAAAATCCAATAGTTACCATCGAAATGGAGGACGGCGGGATCATCAAGGCGGAGCTCTACCCCGACAAGGCACCGCAGTCCGTGAGAAATTTCATATCACTTATAAACAAGCAATTCTATGACGGACTCATATTTCACCGCGTCATCAGAGGCTTCATGATCCAGGGCGGGGACCCTGAGGGAAACGGCACAGGCGGCCCCGGCTATTCAATAAAGGGCGAGTTTTCATCAAACGGTTTTGAAAATGACATAAAGCACGAGGCCGGCGTTCTTTCAATGGCACGCAGCATGAGACCCGATTCCGCGGGCTCGCAGTTTTTCATTATGCATAAAAAAGCTCCCCATCTTGACGGGGAGTATGCTGCCTTTGGAAAGGTGATCGAGGGGATGGATGTTGTGGACCGGATAGCCGAGGAAACTACGGCTGATGACGACCGGCCCTACAAGAACCAGGTCATGAAGAAGGTCACGGTGGAAACCTTCGGGGTTGATTACCCTGAGCCCGAGAAACTTTAACCCTGTGCAGTTGCCGTGCATGGCCCCATCTGACTGCTGTTTGCAGCAAGGCAGATGGGGCCATGCACGAGCGACCCACCCCTAAATGAGCAAAATGATTTGCGAAGCAAATCTTTAAGCCCGTGAAACGGGCGTTTTTGCGAATGTGGGCGGTGGGTTGGATTGCCAAAGGCAATCCAACCGCACAGGTAGAAGTCTTTATAGAAGAGGTTTCAAAGCCTTTGGAAGGTCAGAAAGGGACGGTATCACCGCAAAAAGCCGCTCTTCAAGCTCTTTTGGAGCCGGAGTGAGATCCGGGATCATAATGGTCGAAAGCCCGGCATCAAGAGCAGATCTGGCGCCGTTAGGTGAATCTTCAACCGCAACTGCCTCAGAAGGCTTTAAAGAAATCGTCTCAAGCGCGAAAAGATAAGGATCGGGATGCGGCTTCCCACGTGGCACCTCATGGGCTGAGATCACATTATCAAAATATTTATCAATACCGGCGCTCTCCAATATCAGGAGGGCGTCTTCTTTTCTTGTGGATGTGACTATTATTGCAGGGATATTATTTTCAGAAAGAAAAGAGGCAGCCTCGGAAATGCCGGGCTTTAAAGGGATCCCGTCCCTTGTGAGCTCATCCACAACAGCTTTTTTCATCCGCTCGTGGATGATATCATAGTCGAATTTCTCACCGAGACGCCCTTTCATAAGGACATTGCCATCTACTGAATTGATCGATCGAAGTTCGAGTGCGCCGTCGTCGGGAAAATCAGGGAAGCCGAAGTCCCTGATGGTCTTCACCCAATGCTTCTGGTATATCTTTTCGGTGTCGGTGATCGTGCCGTCAAGGTCAAAGAATACGGCTTTAAGACGCTTAAGGCTCAAGATATCTTCTCCCCGAGAAGATCGTTTTTTCTCATTATCTTTGAAATGAGGCGGGAGTACATGAGGAGGAAGTTCGGGTCGGAGCTTGCCCAGCGCTTGCTGTTCTCCTTCACAAGGTATTCGTATGAGATGATAATATCGATATTTCCACCATCATCAACCCCCAGGTAAAAGATCGCGGAATTGTCATTCCTTTCGGTAAGCCAGTCAAAGATGACAGGATCCGTCTCCCTGATCCATGCGGCTCTGTTTATCATCAGGATGCCCTTTTGGTCATAGGAACGGGAGGAAAGGATGCATTTTGTCATCTCTTTGGTGATCTCATCAAGCCCGTCTGAAGCCGAGGAATATGCGCAGGACAGCTCTTTTCCCGCGAAAACCCTAATGGAATCAAGTCCCATCGTCTCTTTGATCTTTTCGAGGGAAGGTTTGATGGCGGCGGGACCGTTGTCAAGGAAGGTATCGTTGATATCTGCCATAACTACAGCAAGACGGCCGGAATAGCCGGTTTCGAACTTGATCTCGGATTCACCCTTCGGAAGGACCACATTTCCGTGCATTTCCTCGCGATAGATGATGAAGCGGTTCTTGCCCTTGCCCTTTGCGATATATAAGCCCTTGTCTGCCTTTGAAAAGAGAACGTCATAGGTCCTTCCGTTCAGGGGGGCGGTAACGGTTCCTGTGGATATCGTGACGAAGCACTTGGACTCTATCTTTCTGACTTCCCACTCTATTGTCCGCTTGATCTCCGCGAATATGCTCCTCATCTCGATCTCGCCAAGGTTTTGGGTATAGAAGAAGAATTCGTCGCCTCCGAAACGCCCGACCTTGCCGTGATCCCCTACAGCAGCCTTTATGCAGCGGGCAACGGCCTTGATGACATCGTCTCCGAAGGCGTGGCCATAGGTGTCGTTGATATTCTTGAAATCATCGATGTCACAGATCGTAAGCCAGACATTCTCCCCGTCCTTCATGTCCAGAAGCGCCTTCTCGGCATGGCTTCTGATCCCGTTCTTGTTCAAAAGCCCTGTCATGGCGTCCACTTCGGGATCCCTAAGCGGGAATACTGCCGTGCGTGAGCTGTCCTTGACCTGCATCACATAGCCCGCAGTACGGGTCAGCCCGTCATTTCCGGTATGAGTAATGCCGGAAAACTGCATGAGCTGCATCGCGTTTTCTTTTGAGAAAAATGAAGTGCGGAAAAGCGCGACGCAGTTTTCAAGCTGTCCCTCAAGAAGCTCCTGGAAGGCTCCAACCTTCGCGCGGTCCTCATCGGGCACCATGCCGTCGCAAAGCTTCTCGACAAAATCCGAAATCTCTCCCGAAAAGAGGACCACAGGCTTCAGATCCTTGTATTGATGGATAGTGAATATCCTGGTCGCTTTCGCATATTTGAACACATAATAACCCATGCCTTCAATGAGCTCGATGACCTCGCTGAAGGAATCCCGCATATGGAAGAATCTCTCCTCGGAAAGATAGATATTGCTTGCCGTAAAGAGGATTATATCCTCCTGGCCAGAGGGCAGAAACCGAAAATGAAAAGGACGAAAGACTTGATCCGTGCACTCCACATCAAGAATGGCATCTACAGACTCTTCTCCGGAATTGATCCTTTTGAAGGCATCCTTTAAAAGCTCCCCGCTCTCCTTTGTTATGAGATCACGAAGAGACCTGTGCGGCCTGTCTTTCAGAAAATCAACGCAAGCCTTGTCACAGCTCGCAATGAAATAGTCCGGCTGAATGGCACCGGTGAAATAAGAGGGTTCGTCAAAATTCATTGTCTGACCCCATCCTTCCGCGAATGATCAACTTTTCCAAGTAATCCGGTCATATGCGCCTTTTAAAGCAATTGTAAGTGCTTACACGAAATTCTATCACAAATCAAAGCCTCGCTAAAGTTTTTTTTGTAGAGAATGCACGATTTTTTTGTGAGGTTGTATAAATGACCAAAAATCTCAAGTTTTGAAGCAAAACCGGCGCAATCCCTTGCCGTTACTGGGATTGCGCCGGTTTTGCTTCAAAACTTGAGATCTCTATCCTATCCTGATACAAGCCAGCTCACGCCGCCTGCTTTGCATCATAGGTCTTTGAAAGCCCATCATATGCATCGATCGCTTTTTTGAAGCGAGAAAGCACCTCTTCCGCTTTGTACAGCCCGTCTTTTTCTGCTGTAAGTCCTTTGAGGCTGACAGTATAGATCCCGGGCGGATCTTCTTTCGAAAGAAGGGATATGCTGCGAAGCTGCTCCGTCTTCTGATACACGAGATCAAGGCTTATAAACTCATCGCCACTGCCATTCACCCATTTGCTGACAACAAGCTTGGAGCCTATGGGAGTCTTTTTTTCTATGGCATCAGGCAGTTCGTAATCCTCCGCCTCAAGCGCTGACAGCACACTCAATAGATTTGAATCATGACCGCAAAGGAATGAAAATTTTCTGCCGCCTGACGTAAGCTCTTTTCTCATCTCTTCAAGAAGCGGATGGGCAACATTGACAGAAATGTCGTAAACAGTAAAGAGAGCATCTCCATATATATCTTTGACCTTTGCTATATTATCCCAATCCTCATCAGACAGCTTCTTTCCAAATGCTGCCTTGACCGGATCCTTCTCCTCGTAATACTGCAGGACAAGGGCGTCACTGACCTGACATCCCGTCTTAAGAGATCCGCTCACGGAAGGCTCTTTATCCTTTTGCAGTGAAAAAACACTGTCGTCCGTCTTAAAGCCCGAAAAGCTCCCATTCTTATGAGCCTCAGACTTATCAATGTCAAGAACCTTTGAGATCAGATCATAATTGCCCTGAAGCTCTGCGATTTTTTTGTCAAACTGCGCATGGATCTTCTCATCGCAATCCTTCGCATAATCATCAGACATGTATGTAAGAACGGGATTGAATACAGGATCCATGGTGTCATACTCGCCTGAATACTCCACCTTTGCTTCACCTACCGGAAGCAGTCCCGCCTCAAAAAAATGCGCCGTCGCGATCGTCCTTTGTTTTGAATTCGCATATATCCGGACCGCCTCATCCGAGGGCTGATAATTCGGCTCAAAAAGCTTCTCAGACTCAAGCCATTTCCTGAAATACTGTCCCATCGCACTTTCAAGGGTACCTCCCTTGACAGAAAGCTGGCTTGCTTCCGATGACCATTCAAACCAATCGTGAGGAGTCATGCTGTCAAGCGCCGAACCCGCGCCTGAGAGAGGTGAGCGGATGCTGTGCCTGCTCAACACGACGGCCCCGGTTAAGGTATATCCCTCCCGCGACAATGTGGTCCTCACATTGGAGGCTTGAGGAAAATCGATAATATTGCTCTTTGCTTTTTCATTAGCAGGCCCGCTGCAGCCCGTCATTGCCATGCAGCCAAATACCATCACGATCATTAGGATCCATGGTGCTATATGATAAAGCTTCCTGTATTTTCTAATGCTCTTATTTTTCATAAAAACCACCAACTCTTTCTGCTTCCTCTTTACAGCGCCTGCCGGTACGCCTTATTATCTCCCGGGTCTCTTCCCGATCAGCCGTATGATGTCAGCTTCGGAAGCCTTCGGATACAGATCGATAAAGCTGATGACCACCGTCTTCGTATATCCCTTCAGGCCTTCCGCTATCTGCTTGAAAGCATGAAGATGGTACTCCAGGATGTATTTTTCCGACTTCAAAAACATACTGTCCTTCCTTTTTCTTCAGCTCCACGCAAAAATAAGGATAGCGCTTCATTGTAATATCAACCGCAGCCCGGAGGCAATCAGGATCTATCAGATCCCTCATGCGGATCTTTATCCTGATGACATTCGGACTTTCTTTTGTACTTCTATCCTCCTATTTCAAGCTTTTTTCGCGTTTGAAGATGATTTTATCACAGGGATGAGCCATTGTCATTGACAGTAAAGCCATAAAATAAAGGAGCCGAAAATAAGGCTTCCGGCTCCGTGTCACAATTCGATCAGTTATTTTCAGAGTCATATCCGAATAAGAAAACTCCTGCTCTGTCTTAAAATCATAATCCAACGTCTCGCGGAGATCCAATGCTCCGCCATACATAACCGAGTGCCTGTCCCCATTGCACTTCTTCTGGCTCCATCGCCATAACATATGTGTTGATTTCCGCTCAGGCAACTGCGTCATCCCTCGGGATTATGGTCTTTCGGTACCACATTATCTGCTTTACCCTTCCTGTGCCACACATAGCGAGAAAGGAATCACATTATCAGGCTCATGCTTTCGGGCAGTCCATAGCGTAAGCTTTTGCTGCATATTCATCCAACTCTCAACAGATGTATTTGTTGCCTTGCTTATTCTTAGAGCCATTTCCGGGCTTAATGAAGATTTCTCATTAATGAATTCGGACAGGGTTTTCCTACTCACGCCCAGCATGCGCGCAGTGTCAGTAACAGAAAGGTTTAACGGTTTCATAACGTCCTCTAAAAAAACAGTTCCCGGATGGGTGGGCTTTCTGGTCATTTTCATCTTTCTCCTTTTTCAATGGTAATCAACATAATCAACAAGATAAGCATCTTCTTCCTCAAAATAAAAGTTCATACGCCAATTGCCATTTACCGTAACAGACCACATATCATCTTCATCCCCCAAGAGGCTAATAAGCCATACAGAAGAATCGGCACAATCCCTTACCGTTACTGGGATTGCGCCGGTTTTGCTTCAAAACTTGAGATCACAAATCAAAGCCGCGCTAAAGTTTTTTTTTGTAGAGAATGCACGATTTTTTTGTGAGGTTGTATAAATGACCAAAAATAAGTATTATGTGAGAAGCCTAGTGTGTCACTTTACAATTGCATATACTTTGTGCGTAGGCAGAATTACTTGATGCAAGACGTTTGAGGGAGGCGATGCGGTGGCA
>CACYBK010000046.1 GCA_902772635.1 uncultured Lachnospiraceae bacterium
ACATTGACCGGCAGAAGATGCCTGCTCAAGCCCTTTTCGTCCATCAACACCTCCGATCCCTGCAAAAAAGCACAAACCATCCAAATGATTATAGCACTATTGGTGAGCTTATAAAACAAAACTACTTTGGCTCAAAAAAAACTGCCGCAGCGTTCCGTCGCTGCGGCAGTTTGGGGATTGATTGTAGTTTAAGGGGGGATATAAGGTCAGATAGTCTTTTTATTAGCTCCCTGATAAGGAGAGACCTTCACATGAATCTTTGCAGCAGAGATCATATTAGTAGCCTTTCCCGCATCCGGCTTTCCGGCAAAAGCAAAGTAGGCTGTGCCTGTCGACTTTGCAGGCGTGTTTGAATTTGTTCCCTCTGCTATGTAATAAAAAGTCTTACCGGAATCAAGGTGACTTGCGTCCATTTCAAGGTTCATTGTCAGCGATGTATCTCCAACGCCACCCTGAGCTTTACCAGTATCCAAAAGCGGAGTAGGAACACCATTACTATCCGCAAACTTAGAGTTGTCTGTAGAAAGTAACCCTATAACACTTCCCGGGAGAGTATTATCATCATTAAATACGCCATTTGTAACCTCAGTAGAAAGAGCAACCGTCATCGGGAAATTGGAATTATTGGTAACCGTGATCTTATTATTTTTATCTCCATTATCTCCCTCGAGATAATTCTTGCTATTGCTGCCATCGGCGCCTACCCAGCCACCCCCCTGCTTTCCGCTGGGGCCTGATTGATAAGTGTGAGTATTTGGATTCCAGCTCCCGCCGTAGTCATATTTGAACTGCATGGCGCCCCACTCGATCTTGACATTGTAAACTATCTCGTAACCGCCAACAATTTCAGCCTGCACTACGATATCTGTATCTGCGCTGGCAAGCTCTCCGCTTACTGTACCATTGTAGGTAGCCGTTCCGGCAGCCAATTCCGAACTGCCGTCTCCGGTAACAACCGCTGAGGAAGCATACCCCGGTACCGCGGGCACCATGGCAAGCGCCAGGGTCATCGATGCCGCGATGGCAAGATATCCTCTTTTTCGTTTAACCATATTTTTCTCCTTTCTCTTCCATGAGTTGCAACTACAACCAATTTTTATACTAAAGGCAAAACCAGAAGTATCAATCACTACCAGGGCTGCAGGGCAAGCCTGAGCTTCGTGGTTCCGGCACTGGTATGGTCATCCTTTTCAAGCGCATATACTTTGACAAGAATATCACGATACTCATTTTCGTATTTGCCAAGCGGAGGCAGATTGTCCACATACTCGGCCGGATACAAAAGCCCGCTCCTGAAGAGCAGTTCACCGGAGCTGTCATCATATATCTCCACCATCAGGTCGACCTCACTGCCGGCGGGATTTGTGAAATAGATATTCACAGAACCGTCTTCCTGCCTGAAAAGGTTCCCTGCCATAAAAAAGCGGTATCCATAGTCACTTTCGATCCGCCCGAAAAGATAATTCTCATCAACCTTCGGAAGCCCTTTTTGCGCTCTTACATCATGCTCCGGCGGTTTGTATCTCACATTCAGGCTGTATATCACCGTCCCTGCAATGAGAGCCAGCAATATGACTATCAGCGATATACCGAGTATATGCTTTTTCTTCGCCGAGGGCGATGTATATATCTGTCTGCTCAAAGCCACAACCCTCACTCAATGACAATGTGCACCGGAAGCTCGGTATCCAGCATGGATCTCGAATCATCCTCGTTTCTGTAGGCCTTAAGCACTATATATCCCGACCTGATGCCTGAATTGATCTTGTCATAGCCTGCATCCGTAAGCTCAAGATGCTTCAGGCCGTGTCCCGGTTCTACCGCTCCCGACTGTGCCATCAGGGTGCGGTCATCGGACGACTCCAGTCTGATAACGATCTTGTTTGACGAATAGGACGGGTTCGAAAAGTTGATGAAGCAGTCTCCAGTAGAAGGATCAATATGAAGCGTTTCGTCAAACCTGAAGGACAATCTGTTCATAGGCCCGGAAGGATCTGCTTTGTCATCGCCGCTGCTGACAGGCTCTTCAGAGGGCGGGACGATGATCTGGTTTCGATCCGGCTCAACAGGCGCGTAGATCTGATCCACTGCCTTTGCTGCGGGAATGACCATGAAGCCTACCGTGCCCATAAGGGCAATCCCGGCCGCGACCACACCTATCGGAACGAGGGGAACAACGGCTCCATGTACACTGACGGCCACATAGCTCTTTTTGATGATCCCCTCATTGCATCCGACAAGCCCGCCCATCTGGAGCTTGTCTCCGCTGCCGCGAACCTCAGCGACCGAACCGCAGCATGATATCAAACCGCCGTTGTAGCCGCAAAGGGAGCCCACATTGCCGTCTCCCTGCACCCTTCCGTCTATGGAAAGATTGACGACCGCTCCTCTCAGGTAACCGAAGAGGCCATAGTTTCCTATATCGTCACCGGCAATCCTGAAATTTTTGATGGTATGGGAGCCGCCGTCAAAAACTCCGCGGAAGCCTCCCTGAAATGACGCCCCTATGGGGGATAGGAGCCTGCCGCCGCAGTCTATATCGGATGAAAGCATGATATACGCTCCCATCAGCCTCTCATCAAGGTCATTGACCGCCGATACAAATTTGAAAAAGGCCTCTGTATTCTTTATCAGGATGCGCTTGTTTTCCCGGGGCTTTTTTTCATCCGTGCTCCACTTGTCATCAATGAAACGGAGCCTGTACCTGTCATTGCTATAGGTCCAGATATCTGCAGTATCAAAGCCCAAAAGAGCGGCATCGGCCTCTTTTCTTATTTCTTTGTCTGAAGAATTTCCTTTTCCGTTGTAAAGGTCTGTCAGGCTGCCCCGGAAATTCAAAAAGGAGGTTCGGATCTCTCCTGTATTCTTTCCACAAAAACCAAGCTTTGAGTTCTTCCGGCCCGATTTGTATATGCAATAGCAGTCAGTAATAGTGCCGGAATTCGTACCGGCAAAGCCTCCCGGAAGGTTTCCCCTGTTGATCATAAATGCCTATCCCATATTGAGCTTCCACACAAACAGCGCCACAAAAAACATGATCACTGTATTTACGGCACAGAGCCCCAAAATGACCCATACAAGCTTCTGGGTATTCTGGCTAGTGCGCTGACTGGCCACCTGGAACATACTCTCATCAATATCCCTGAAAAGACTCTCCGTCTTCTCATCCGACTGTCTGATAAGGTCTCCGAAAAACTCGCTGTCGATCGCCGCGGCCTTTTGATTCTCCGGCGAAGCGGAACCCGTGGTCTTTTCGGAGGAAGCCTTGAGCTTTTCCAAACGTTTTTCAAGCCATGATATATAACGCTTGCCATAGTCCGAAGCCACGAACCTGTCGCTGGATCTGACGATATTGAGAATGAAACCAAGATGTTCCGGATTGTCGTAGTCCATCTTGACAGTGATCTGTCCTATGGCCTGAAGTACGGCATCATCATTTTCACGACTCATTGTATGTTACACCAAGATCACAAATTTCAATACCAATGTATTGACATAGGTACTTAAATAGTTTAGCACATTTTCACAGGATTTGTAAAGTTCTCCCGATTGTATTCAGAAAAAAACACATCAGGATTTGAACGAAACCATCTCTCAATCCCACCTCCCGGCAGTCAGAAGATCATTTTTCAAGCCGCATTTCGGACAGGGGATCCCTCCCTGCGGATTGAAGAACATCACCCTTCTGCCGCAGCGGGGGCAGAGTGCCTTATCCTTCGGGGTATTATCATCTATCTCAACCGTGATCAGCTCCCTACAAAAAGCGCACAGGCATGCGTGATTTGTGGAGCTGAAGCTTCTCATGCCTTTTCCCGCATTCAGAGTCTTTTTGTAACCGCAGCGGCAATTATATGACAAAATCTCTCCCATTATTATCACCCCTCAATTACTGCAAAAGTGAAAGAACTGACTGAGCTGACTGATTCGCCTGTGTCAGCATCGCCTGGCCGGCCTGCTCGAGGATATTTGCCATTGAGTACTGTACCATCTCCTTTGCCATATCGGTATCTCTGATACGGGACTCTGCCGCCTGGAGGTTTTCCTGCGTATTGTCAAGGTTCATTATTGTATGCTCTAACCTGTTCTGCATAGCGCCAAGCTTTGCCCTCTGTGTGGAGACCTTGTCTATGGCCTCCTCTATGCTGGCATTTGCCGCCCCTGCCGACTCAAAGCTCAGCACGGAAAGCCCTTCTATGCCAATAGCTCTGGCATTCATCGCCTCAATAAACACCGATACCGCCTGTCCGCTCAATGCTCCCACCTGAAGCTTGAGTCCGCCCCTGTTCTCAGCAAAGCCGCCGTTGAACCCGCTTCCGCCAAAATCCATATCGATTCCGTCCGAAAAGACATTTTTCATTGCCCTGTAATCGATATCGACCTTGTAATTGGTATCAGCATCTTGCGGGACAGCAAAGGCGGTGACTGTTCTGGTGCTCAGGTCAGATGCAAGAAGAGAGCCTCCCCCGTATTGTCCGCGCGCTGTCAAAAGGTTGTGTACAAAGCTCTTTGTAGCCTGATCCGCAGAATTGAAAACCTTGTTTTCAAAGTCTATGACTCCCGAATAACCCGTATACTTCGCTATGGTCTCATTCAGTGTCTTTCCTGAAGAAAGGTCTCCAAGTACCTTGTTGAGGCCGCTCTTTATATTTGCTGAACTTACGGTATCGCTGCCGCTTGCAAGCTGCCCCAGGTACATGGACGCAAGATATCCGGCGCCATAATCACGTACCGACCCGTTGCTCATATATTCTGCGATTCTTGCATCTGATGAAGAAGAGCTCAGCTGATTGCTAACCCATCCATTGTCACCACTGGAAGTCTGCGCCATGCCCTCGATGAACCAGGAAGGAAACCTTCCGCTACCCGATACCATTCCGGCTGTAAGGGTATCATACATCGCTACATGAGTCATCTCATGGGCTATGGTGGCGGCAAGATTCGCCCTCTTGTTCGAATCCATTGAGCCAAAGGAAGCGGGATTGTAATCCGCTGTATCGATCTTCATGGTGTACTGCATGGTGGAAGAGCCGGAGCCTGTGCTGTAGCCGAGCTGCGCATATGCGAGAGTTCCGTTTTGGCCGTCTATGCCGCCGAGTTCAAGTCCTACCTGAACGCCTGACGTAGCTGAATTATTAAAAAGTGACGGATAATTTTCATACAATTTGCTTACAGCGTTAGCCGCGGCTTTTTTTGCAAAGGTAGCAAGCTCTTTTTCATTATTGGTGAAGGAATTTGAATCCACACCGCTTGTAGAGGTAACATTTTCAACCTTGCCATTGACACCCATCAGCTCAAAGATATAGGTTTTGTTCCCGAGGCTCAAGGCATCCGGGGAAACCGAACCTGAACTATCGCTCTTTTTCTCTGCAAGCGACCCGTCCAGGAGATTCATTGTATTGAACTGTGTGGTGGAAGCGACCCGATCCACCTCGGAGACCAGCTCATTGATCTCCTTCTGGATCTGATTTCGATCTGTCTCTGTATTTGTATCATTAGATGCCTGGACGGAGAGTTCCTTCATCCGGTCCAAGATAGAGTGAACTTCATTAAGAGCGCCTTCGGCTGTCTGTATAAGGGAGATACCGTCCTGCGCATTGGTTGAAGCCTTGCCAAGTCCGCGGATCTGTGCTCTCAGTTTCTCTGAAATGGAAAGCCCTGCCGCGTTATCCGCCGCACGATTGACCTTATAGCCGGAAGAAAGCTTCTCAGTGGATTTTGACTTTCTTGTACCCGTGACAGACAGCTGTCTGTTGGCATTTTGCGCGATCAGGTTATGCTGAATGACCATGATAATCCCTTAACATGGCAATCCTTTGCTCTTTATACGCAATCCTTTGCTTACAATCCGTTGTCCTTACAGGATATTTATCGGCATTTTTTCTGAAAGCTTTAGGGTAAAAATGAGCCCTGGGGACGGAGTCATAAAGGTTCTTGACTTCAAGGGGCTTAACATATAAAATTAACGGCGTTGACGATTTTTGCAGGAGTGGCGGAATTGGCAGACGCGCAGGCTTCAGGTGCCTGTGACCGCAAGGCCGTGTGGGTTCAAGTCCCATC
>CACYBK010000047.1 GCA_902772635.1 uncultured Lachnospiraceae bacterium
GGGAAGACTGCTGCTGGAAGTTCTTCTCCGAAAGATGAAAGAGCAGGGGTATGAACAGGCTGAGCTGACTGTGGTAGAGGGGAATGATAGAGCTTATCATCTATATGAAAGCCTGGGATTCAAAGAGTGCGGTCGTATACCGAAGGCAAATAAATATGATGACGGGACTTACAGCGATGACATACTAATGGTTCTATCTTTAAGGAATGAAGGATGAAACGGGAAGACGAAGATTTTGGGGTAAGATCCCTTTTCGGAGGGGCAGGCAATATAAGATATCAGATTGGAGGAAATTTCAGATGAAGGTAGCAATAACTTACGAAAATGGAGAGGTATTTCAGCACTTTGGAAGGACGCCGGCATTTAAGGTATATGAAGTGGCCGATGGAAAGGTGAATTCAAGCGAGGTAATAGATACAAACGGGACAGGGCACGGCGCACTTGCAGGTTTCCTTGGAGGTATCGGAGCAGAGGTCCTGATCTGTGGAGGAATAGGCGGCGGAGCCATTGCAGCGATGAATGACGCGGGCATCAAGGTCTATGCCGGTGCAAGCGGAAGTGCGGATGAAGCGATAAATGCCTATGTAAACGGGAATTTGCCCCAGATCGGGGATGCTACCTGCGACCATCATGGACATGGGGGACATGGTGAAAATGGTTGTGGTCACGGCGGATGTCATCAGTAAGATCATGATGTCTGCCCAATGTTTTGCAGCTCTTTAGGAGGGCCCTTCATTCGACAGGAGGATGAGATGAGCATTACTATTGAAACAGTAGATACGGATGGCATATTGATGGATTACTTCAGGTTCGGAAAAAGAGGAGGCTATCCCGTGTTTATTATTCCCGGACTTGCAGTTAAGAGCGTAATGGGATCGGCTGAATTTGTGGCAGCTGCCTATGCACCTATGGCAGATGAGTTTGACATCTATGTTATAGACAGGAGAAAAAACATTCCAGAGGAATATCCAATGGAGGAAATGGCCGGGGATACTATCAAAGCTATCAGGAAAATCGGCTTTGATAAAGTAAATATCGTATGTACATCCCAGGGAGGAATAATCTCCATGCTTATGGGGCTTAAAGCACCGGGATTGATAAACAGCCTGGTCATCATGTCCAGCAGCAGCCATAATAATGATAAATCTGATACAGTGATCAAGAACTGGATAGCTCTTGCAAAGTCAGGGGACAAAGAGGGACTCATGGTGGACTTTGCAAAGAAGTGTTACACGAAAGAATATGTAAATACTTATATAGATGCATTTAAAGAGATGTCCGCGCTTATAACGGATGAGGAATTAAGGCGTTTTGTCATAACCGCCAGGGATCTGCTGAGTTTTGACATCTCAGATATGATACAAAAAATAAATTGCAGGGCACTTGTAGTTGCAGCAGAGGATGATATGGTATTTGGAAAAGAGACTTCTCTTGAAATTGCAGAAAAACTGGGATGTGAATGCTATGTTTATCAAAACTACGGCCATGCATTCTATGATGAAGCTCCGGACTGCGTGGAGAGAGTTCGCCGCTTTTTAAAGTCTGTTAATTAATGAGACCCGGGGACGGAGTCAAGGAACCAAAAAATGATCCCTTGACTCCGTCCCCGGGGCTCATTTTTATTTAATATTGGTTTAAGGTTTCTCCATTATCATCTCCTCATACTTGAAAAACAGTTTTGAGGAAGGAGAAACATCATGAGTAATTTTTTCAGTGGAATATTCACAACAACAGAACTTGCAACCATTTCAGTCAGCTCGTTCCTGCTGTGCGTAATGACAGCGATCGGGATCGGGATCTTTCTGGCCCTTGTCTACAGATATCATGAAAGGCCGTCGAAGAGCTTCACGCTCACTCTGGCACTGCTCCCCGCGATCGTATGCGTAGTGATAATGATGGTAAATGGCAACATAGGCGCAGGCGTCGCTGTAGCGGGCGCATTCTCACTTGTTCGTTTCCGCTCGGTTCCCGGAAGCGCTAAGGAGATAGCAGCCATCTTCCTTGGCATGGGGTGCGGCCTCATCTGCGGCATGGGTTATCTCGGCTACGCGGTCCTTTTCGCGGTGATCCTCGGCGCGGGCATGTTCCTCTTCACAATGGTTTCCTCCATGGTCGAGAAAAATAATGACGAGAAGATCCTTCAGATCACTATCCCCGAAGACCTCGATTATGCGGGAGTTTTCGATCCGCTGTTTGATGAATATCTTGAAGCACACGAGAGCCTGTCAGTAAAGACCACGAACATGGGCTCAATGTTCAAACTCCGATATAAGGTTCGGATGAAGAATGGCGCAAATGAGAAGGCGTTCATCGACGCTGTAAGGACAAGGAACGGAAATCTCGAAGTGGCGCTCATGAGGGAAGACGACAGTCAGAATTCACTCTGATGGTAGAAGGATAATAAAAGGTTTATAATAAAGTGTGCCGGTTCTTAAAATCTGAGCCGGCACACCATTGGTGTCTATCTGTTTGGAGGGAAAAATATGAGACTTCTTCTTTGCGAGGACGAACACGAGATGTCGGCGGCCGTGGAGGCAGTGCTGCTTCGGAGCAATTATTCCGTAGATTGCGTATTCAACGGCGAGGACGCTCTTGATTATATTGAAACAGATCTTTATGACGGTGTGATCCTCGACATTATGATGCCGAAGATGGACGGGATCACGGTGCTGAAAAAGGCGAGGGCAAAGGGGATAGAAGTGCCGGTCCTTCTCCTTACCGCAAAGTCCCAGGTGGACGACAGGGTCGAGGGGCTTGACGCGGGAGCGGATGATTATCTTACAAAGCCGTTCGCGATGAAGGAGCTGCTTGCGAGAGTGCGTTCCATCACGAGGCGGAAGGGCGAGGTCACGGATAATGAGCTTTCCTACGAAGATATCAAACTCGACCGCTTCTCATACGTTCTTTCCTGCGGCGAAAAAAATGTAAAGCTCCAGAACAAGGAATTTCAGATGCTCGAGATGCTCATGAAAAATCCGGGACAGCTATTCTCTGCGGATCAGTTCATGGACAAGATCTGGGGCTATGACACCGATACGGAGCTCAACGTGGTCTGGGTTTATATCAGTTATCTTCGAAAAAAGCTGACAAGTGTGGGCTCGCATGTGAAGATAGCTGCGACACGCGGAGTCGGTTATTCTCTTGAAAAGGGCGAAGCATAATGCTGAAAATACTTAGACGAAAATTCATCGCGGTATCCATGGCCTCCATGGGTGCCGTTCTTGCGCTTATCATCACGATAATGAATATCTCGAATTATGTTTCCATGAGAAACACGGCATCGCAGCGGATGAACATAGCGCAATCCGTATTGAAGGGCGAGGACCATATGTTCAAAAGGGATAATGCAGGAAGTCCCGATGAGTTCCAGCCTCCGGAAGGAAAGTTGGACGAAAAGAGGCCGGATGATGCCGGGACAGGCAGAATAAGGCCTGAGAATTTCGAAGACGGTGGCTTATTTGGCGGCGGCTTTGGGAAGGTAAATATGGAGACGCGCTTTGATATCAGGTATTTTTCCGCAGTCTTTGATGAGGGCGGAAATCTGCTGTCAGTCGATGTTTCAAACATAGCTTCAATAGGCGAAGAAGGAGCGGGAGAGCTTGCAGCCATAGCCTACAAACAAAAAAAGTCTGAGGCGAGAGCGCGGAATTATCTTTACAGGGTGATCGACGGCTCCTACGGGACGGATGCTCCGACGGACGGCGCGAAGACTTATATCTTCCTTGACATAAGCCGGGAATATTCCTCCTTCCTTTCGTATCTCATTATAAGCGTCATAGTTTCGGCAGCAGGAATGCTCCTTGTATTCCTCCTTATCCTCCTGCTTTCAAAACTTGTGATGAAGCCGGTCGCGGAATCCTATGAAAAGCAGAAGCGATTCATTACCGATGCGTCACATGAGATCAAGACGCCGCTCGCGATCATCGGCGCGAACGCGGAAGTCCTTGAAATGGACATAGGTGAGGATAATGAATGGATCAATTCCATAAGGCGGCAGATCGGGCGGCTTACGGGGCTTACGGAAAAGCTCGTCTTCCTTTCAAAGATGGATGAGGAGGGAAGCGTCCTTTCCTTTGCACCCTTTGATGCGGGCAGGGCAGTGTCTGAGGCGGCCGACTCCTTCGACCCTGTGTGCGAAGCAAGAGGCCTTGCTCTTGAAAAGAATATACCGCAAGGGATAATATATTACGGTGATGAGGAGCGTGTGACGCAGCTGGTCTCGCTGCTCCTAGATAATGCGATGAAATACACGCCTTCAGGGAAGAATGTTTCCATTGCTCTTTCTCCCGTGAAGGAAAAAAAGATCCCGGCAAAGAACGCGGCAAATGATCAAAGGAAATATTACAGTCAGCTGAAACTTATCGTAAAAAATGATGCTGACGACATCGAGGCCGGGGACCACGACATTCTCTTTGAAAGATTTTACAGGGCCGACAAGTCCAGAAATTCAAAGACCGGGGGACACGGGATCGGGCTTTCCGTTGTGCGCGCGATAGCCGAGGCGCACAAGGGGAGCGCCCACGCAAAAAGCCCTGACGGAAAGACGATGGAGTTTGTTATCAGGCTGAACTGAAACAAAAGGGGGCTGACATGGCTGATCAAAAAGCGAGGGAACGTTATAACGAGTGGTTTTCGGGCCTTTCTGAAAACGATCCCTTAAGGAGAGAACTCCTTTCAATAAAGGACGATGATGACGAGATCGAAGAGCGCTTCGGTGATGAGATGACCTTCGGCACCGCCGGGCTTCGCGGAAAGCTTGGCGCAGGCACGAGGTACATGAACCGCGTCATAATCTCCCGAGTGACAAAAGCGCTTGCAAACTGCATTATCGATGAATTTGTAAAAAACGGCAACGAGGATGAGAGGGAGCGTCCGTCCTGCGTCATTGCCTATGACCCCAGGCATTTTTCAAAGGATTTTGCGTTTCTTTCGGCAAGGATATTATCGCGGCACGGTATCACAGCTTATACCTTTGACGGTATCAGACCGACGCCGGAGCTGGCGTTTCTCATCAGATATCTTCACGCCGATGCCGGCATCAATATCACAGCATCACATAATCCCAAAGAATACAACGGCTACAAGGTCTACTGGTCGGACGGCTGCCAGATAAGCGGTGAGGTCTCAAAGCGGATCGCATCGGAAATGGAGAGGCTGCACTATCCCCTGAGTGACACGGATGATGAAGAAACAAGAGAAGTAAACAGGATCATCGTCCTCGGAGAAAATGAGGACAGGGCTTACCTTGACAGGATAGAGGAGCTGGCGGTTTATAGCGCGGATGAACTCGATCTTTCGATGCCGCTTGTCTATACGCCCTTAAACGGCGCAGGTGCTGTGCCGTTTGAGAGGATGCTCATAGACCGCGGCTTTGATAATTATCATATAGTGGAAGAACAAAAGGATCCCGATCCCGATTTTTCATCAGTCGGTTATCCCAATCCCGAGGATCCGAAGGCCTTCAAACTCGCGGAGACTCTTGGTATGAAGACAGAGGCGGAGGTCCTTCTTGCGACCGATCCCGATGCCGATCGCTTCGCGATAGAGCTGAGAAAGCCGGACGGGAGCGGTTATCTTCCGCTGAACGGAAACCAGACCGGCTATATCCTTCTTGAACATATCCTGTCCGGAAAGACTTCCTTAAATGACGGTTTAAAGCCCGCTGTGGTCCGTTCCATAGTGACTTCGCCTCTCGGAGATATCATCGCTGAAAAACACGGTGTCGCTATGTTTGAGGCACTGACCGGCTTTAAGAATATCTGCGGGACAATCCCCGTAATGGAGCAAAACGGCTATTCCTATGTCTTTGGCTGGGAGGAGTCTGTCGGTTACGCCGCCTGCCCCGACATCAGGGACAAGGACGGGATCAGTGCAGGGATGCTGGTTTCCGAGGCTGCGGCTTATTGCAGAAAAAACGGAAAGGCACTATACGGCGCGTTGATGGATATCTATGAGAGATACGGCTTTGCAAATGAGGAAGAGCCCTTCATCATCAAGGAAGGATTGAAGGGGAAGGCTGAGATCGATTCAATGATGGAGAATCTTCGAAGAGAACCGTTTTTGGAGGTCGCCGGGATGTCTGTTTTGAAGGTGACTGATTACAGCACACCGGTGGAGATAAGGGTCGGCGATGAAACCTCTTATCATCTTGAAAGCTCAAACGTGCTGAGATTCGACCTTTCCGGCAACGCGCGTTTCTTCGTCCGTCCTTCCGGAACGGAGCCGAAGATCAAATTTTATTTCTATGCCTTCGGAGATAGTATGAAAGACGCTGCAGAAAAAAATTCGGCGGTGAAGGAGGAAGTGCTCCGGTTCTTTGGGTGGTGACACCACCCCTGTCCGAACTGTCTAACAAAACCCCATATCTATCACAAATTGTCTGACAATTCCCCTATTTTGTGGATGACAAATCACTATGCAGGTGTTATAGTGTATATGAATAAATGGCGATATTGCGTGCTGCCGATATGGAAAATGGATCTTTTCATACGGGAAAACAGCCCGGGAATATGGATATTCCTGCATTTCGCCCTCATTCGACAGATTGAAAAATCCGCCCTCGCGCAGTTCAAAGGATAGAAAAAGCGCAATTTCAGGGAAGAAAGGAGGGGTGTTCTTGTGTCGAAGATAGATAATGCATATCAATATTTCCTTGCCAACTACGGCAAGTCCCTTGGCGCAACCAGCAAGTACGATACGCACAAGAGAAGCGAACTGCGCGACGTTTACAGCCGCATGGTCCGCGTCAACAAGAATGCCCCGCTCTACAAGATCGACTTTACGGGCGACGTAAAGAATTTCGCGATCGACCTGAAGGAGCAGTCCCGTGCTGCGCAGAATGTGGTCTCATCATTGTCCTCGGATGACGGGAACATTGAATCCGTCTTCTACAAGAAGACCGCCGTCTCCTCCAACGAGGGCGCCGTGAAGATCAAATACATCGGCGGCGAGGATGTGGACTCCGGTACCAGCTTCACTGTCGGAGTGAAGAAGCTCGCAAAGCCCCAGGTCAATACAGGAGCTTATCTACCGGCGCAGGGAAGGGACTTCGAAGAGGGCTCTTATTCCTTTGATCTGAATTCGAACCATAAGTCCTTTGAGTTCCAGTTCAACGTGAACTACGGAGACACGAACAATGTGGTACAGGCGAAGATAGCCCGCCTCGTGAATTCCTCAAACGTCGGTCTGAGCGCATCGGTGATCCGGGACGGAAAGGGGAATACCGCGCTCCAGCTCGTCTCAAAGAACACCGGTCTTTCGGATGATGAAAACGAGCTCTTCTCGATACAGTCAGGAAGCTCCTGGAATGAGGTGAAGAAGCTTGGTATCGCAAATACCTCGCAGAGCGCTTCAAATTCCGAGTTCACCCTGAACGGCTCCGAACACAGTTCGCTTGCGAACACCTTCACCATCAACCGCGATTTTGAGATCACGCTTCTTGGTACGACTCCGGAGGATACGCCCGCCCGCATCGGTTTCAAGGCGAACACCGAGGCTATCGCGGATTCGGTCGAGGACCTGATCACAAGCTACAACGGCTTCATTGCCGTCGGTGAAAAGTACCGTGGAAAGCACGCAAACAATCAGCTCCTTAACGAGGTCCACGGTATCAGCAGAAACAGGGCAGAAGATCTTTCATCCATCGGGATCGAGGAAAATGAAGACGGTACCCTGACTCTTGACAGAAAGAAGCTTGCATCCGCCGTCGGTCCCGCCGACGCGAAAAAGACCTTCAAGATACTGAACCGCTTCAAGGAAGACCTTTCAAAGGAGGCGAACAAGACCTCCGTGAACCCGCTGAATTATGTTGACAAGGTCACGGTCGAATACAAGGATCCGAAGAACGTCTTTACCGCGCCCTACGCTTCAAGCGTATATTCGGGACTTCTTCTCGACCTTTCGCTCTGACACTTACCGCAAATTGTTATATGCCGCGATTTGTTTTATTCCGGAGACTGTTCTATAATGACAGTCTCCGTTTATTATCTTTATAAAAGGCTCGTAAAAATGAATCCTCTTTTGATCATAACAATATCCATATCGGCTATCGTGGCTTTTTACTTTATACTCTGCGCGCTCCTTTCGCGGATGATCAGCTTTCCGAAAAAGCATACATACGAGGAAGCCGTGGAATACGAAAAGATGGTTGGAAACTGGGGTTCTTATGATTCCTTTAAAAAGGAGCAGTTTCTGCTTTCTTCTTTTGACGGCTACGAGCTTCACGGTCTTTTCATCCGGGCGAAAAAACCTTCCGACAAATATGTGATCATCACTCACGGCTGGACCTATCTTAAGGAAGGCACCGTGAAATATATAAATCTCTACTACTCCCTCGGCTTCAACGTGATCGTCTACGACAACCGAGGTCATGGAGAGAACAAAAAATTTCCCTGCTCCATGGGATATCGTGAATCGAAGGATCTTCTTTGTTTGATCGATCATATTGAAAAGAAGTATTCTCCGAAGATACTTGGACTGCACGGCGAATCGATGGGTTCCGCTATATCATTGATAGCGCTTAAGGAAAAGCCGCCGGTCGATTTTGCGGTCCTTGACTGCGGTTATTCGGATCTCAAAAAACTGATAAAAGAGATAATCAGAAAGACCGCCCGGGCGCCGCTCTTCCTTTACAACGGCATGACTCTTATGTCAAGGCTTCTCTATGGCTATTTCATAGGGCAGGTGCGCCCCATAGATTCCATGAAGGATAATGAGATCCCGCTCTGCTTCATTCACGGAAAGGCCGATGATTTCATTTTGTGCGAGCATTCAAGACGCCTTAAGGATGCCTGCAAGGGCTACTCTGAGCTTCATCTGATCGAGGGTGCAGGCCACGCGATGTCACTTGATACGGCAAGAGAGGAATATTATTCGATAGTGAAGGACTTCTTATCGAAAGTTCTTCAAAAATGAAAACAGAAAAGAGGATAATAATTTTGCAACTCAAAGGAAAATTGTTTGCAGCTGCAGCGATGGTCTCTGTGATGATCTTCTCATCATCCTGCGGCGCGGCGAAGGGTGGTAACAGCGCATCTTCCGCTTTGAAAGCATCATCAGATGCAGCATCATCTTCAACCTCAGCGTCTTCTTCAACTCAGCCTTCATCAGCTTCATCAAAAGCTTCATCGGAAGCTGCAGCATCTTCACAAAACCAGGCTTCATCGTCAACTGCAGCACCTGCCTCCTCAGCTTCAGCCTCAAAAGCTAAAACTCCGGAAAGCACTTCTCCCGACCCC
>CACYBK010000048.1 GCA_902772635.1 uncultured Lachnospiraceae bacterium
ATCCTTCACAGAGCCTTTTACGGGATGCCGGATCTCACCTATGACGGGAGGCACACCGGCGCCGTGTTCGGCTTTATCACCATGCTGCTTTCCGTGATGAAGGATGAAAAACCCGACAATCTCATAGTCTGCCTTGATTCAAAGGAAAAGACCTTCAGACATGAGATGTTCAAAGAGTACAAGGGCACGAGAAAGCCCATGCCGCCGGAACTCTCCGAGCAGATACCCTTGATGAAAGAGGTTCTTTCTTCGATGGGGATCATGATGGCAGCGCTTCCGGGATTTGAGGGGGATGACATACTCGGTACTCTTTCAAGAAGAGGAGAAGCGGCAGGGTATGATATCACCATAGTCTCCGGAGACCGGGATATTCTTCAGCTTGCGACTGAAAAGACAAAGATCTATATGCCGCGTACAAAGGGTGGAAAGACTGAAATTTTCACCTATTATGCAAAAGATGTAGAGGAAGAATATCATGTGACGCCGCAGGAGTTCATTGACGTCAAGGCTCTTCAGGGGGATACATCGGACAACATCCCCGGAGTTCCGAAGATCGGTGAGAAGACGGCTCAGGCTATCATTGAAAAGTACAAGAGCATTGAAAATGCTTATGAGCATGTTTCAGAACTGAAGCCGCCACTTGCCGCAAAAAACCTTTCTGAATTCTATTCACAGGCAGTTCTTTCAAAAGAGCTTGCCACTATCATTACCGATTGCCCTCTTGAGTGCGAGATCGCGGATTCAGCACTCCGTGACATTTTTACGGAGGAAGCTCATCAGCTTTTCAAAAAGCTCGGCTTTCGAAAGCTCCTTCATTATTTTTCAAAGGAGGAGGAAAGCATGGAGGCGGTCAAAAATGAAGCCGTTGACATCACTTTGATAAACTCCTTTTCCGATGCGAAGGAAGAGATAAATAATATCATTTCAAATGGAGCAGCGGCAGGAGTCTGTGTTCTTTCAGAAAACCGGAAATTATATGGCGCGGCTTTTGCTTCTGAGAAAGGGGTCTTTTATGTCCCTGTCGGTATCGGTGTGAGTGAAGACATGCTCGCTTCTGTTTTGAAGGAGCTTTATTTCTCAAATGTCACGATATCTACCGATGACCTGAAAAGGGATCTTCATGTCATGGATTGTGATCGTGATCCAAAGAACGCGTTTGACACCGGAGTCCTTTCTTATCTTCTTGATCCGCTTCCGAAGGAATACCCGACAGACGTGCTTTCCGCGAAGTATCTTGATATCCCGCAAAAGTCGATAGAGGAGATCTTCGGAAAAAGAATAAAGGGTGAATGGAACTTTTCCGATATCGAAAAGTCGAAGGAATATGCAGGCGGATGCGCCCTTACAAACAAAAGGCTTCTTCCCGTGCTTTTAGAGCAGGTCTCTGATTCCGGGATGAAGGAGCTATACGAAGAGATAGAGCGCCCCCTTATCTTCACGCTCTATATGATGGAAAGGGAAGGCATAGGAGTCTCTGTAGAAGAGCTCGAGCGCTACGGAAGCGATCTTGAAAAAGAGATCGCTTCCCTTGAAAAAAAGATATATGAAGAAGCCGGGGAGGAATTTAATATCAATTCCCCGAAGCAGCTTGGAGAGATACTCTTTGAAAAGCTTTCACTTCCCGGAGGAAAGAAGACAAAGACCGGCTATTCAACTGCGGCGGATGTCCTTGAAAAGCTCGCGCCCACTGTCCCTCTTGTGCAGGACATACTTTTGTACAGGCAGTATTCCAAGCTTAATTCAACCTACGCGAAGGGACTTCTTTCCTGCATAGCCGCCGATCGGAGGATACATACGACCTTCCAGCAGACAGTGACAGCAACAGGGAGACTTTCTTCGACCGAGCCGAATCTACAGAATATCCCGATAAGGCTCCCCCTTGGGAAGGAGATAAGAAAGGCCTTTCTTCCGAGAGAGGGCTGGAGCTTTACGGATGCTGATTATTCTCAGATCGAGCTTCGGGTGCTTGCCCATCTTTCCGGGGATGAGCATCTCATCGAGGCCTTCAAAAGCGATTCCGACATACACAGGGCAACAGCCGCGAGGGTCTTCAAAAAGGATATAGAGGATGTCACCGACCTTGACAGGAGACGCGCGAAGGCAGTGAATTTCGGTATAGTTTACGGCATAAGCTCCTTCGGACTCGGAGAAAACCTGAATATAGGAAGGGCTGAGGCGCAGAAGTATATTGATGATTATTATCTTGCCTATCCCGCGCTCAAGATTTATCTCGATTCACTCGTGAGCAGTGCGAAGAAGAATGGCTATGCGCTCACCCTCTTTAACAGAAGAAGACCTATACCGGAGCTCTTTGAAAAGAATTTCATGACACGTTCCTTCGGGGAGCGGGTCGCTATGAATTCTCCGGTTCAGGGCACGGCAGCGGACATCATGAAGATCGCTATGGTGAAGGTCTTTGCCTTGCTGAAAGAAAGAGGACTTAAGTCGAGGATGCTTCTTCAGGTGCATGACGAGATACTGATCGAGACAGCGCCCGGAGAAGAGGAAGATGTACGAAAGATCCTTTCCGAGGGCATGGAAAATGCGGCAAAGCTTTTGGTTCCTCTCAAGATAGACATAGAGACCGGAATGAACTGGTTTGACGCGAAGTAGGAGGGTGCCGTTGCTTTTCATAGGGATCACAGGTGAGGCCGGAGCCGGAAAGAGCAGGGTGATGGATTATCTTTCAAAAAAGGAAAGGGTATTTGTCCTCTACTCCGATGACTTTGCGAGGGAGCTCTCAATGCCGGGAGAGGAGTGCTATGAAGCGATAAAAAAGGCCTTTCCCGATAGCAGTCTTTACGAAGAAGACGGAAGCATGAACAGATACGCCTTTTCCGGGCTTGTATTCAAGGATCCGAAAAAGAAAGCCCTTCTTGAAGCCTGTATACATCCGGTGGTAAAGAAAAGGATAATGATCGATGTAGAGGAAAAGAGAAAAAGCGGCTCCTTCGACTTCTACTTCCTCGAGGCCGCGCTTCTCATAGAGGATGGCTATGACAGGCTCTGTGATGAGATCTGGTATGTATGCGCGGACAGTGAGACGAGGAAAAAAAGGCTTTTAGAACGCGGCTATTCAGCTGAAAAGATAGATGGAATAATGGATTTGCAGCTAAAGAAAGAGGACTTCCTTTGTCACACAAAAGAAACAATAGAAAATCAAGGCCCGTTTTCGAGGACAGCAGAAAGGATAGAGGAGCTTCTGAAGGAGAGACGCCCGAAATGATCGAGGAAAAGGATAATGAAATAAAGAAGACTGAAGAGAACGGAGCCGGACTCATCTTCGGTCTTGATATAGGAACCCGGAATGTGGTCGGTACGGTAGGCTACATGACGGGAGAGTCAAGGCAGAGGGGCTTTCATGTCACAGCGGAGGTTTCGATGCCGCACAGGACAAGGGCTATGCTCGATGGCCAGATCCATGACATACAAAGGGTCGCGGATACGATCGTTGATGTGAAGAATGAGCTTGAGGGAATGATAAAGGCTCCCCTTACCGATGTATGTATAGCGGCTGCGGGAAGAGTTCTTCGCACTGTAACGACAAGGGTTGAGATGGCCTTTCAGGAGGAGACCATTGTCACGGGTGAGATATTAAACGATCTTGACCTGATGGGCATAGACCAGGCGCAGCGTGATGTGCAGGAGGACAATCCGAGATATCAGTTCTACTGTGTCGGCTATTCCGTGATGAAGTATTACTTAAACGGTGAGATATTTTCCCACCTTGAAGGGCACAAGGCAAAGAGGATAGAAGAGGTGATAATAGTTACCTTCCTTCCCTCGGATGTTGTCGACGGCCTTTATTCCGCAGTTGAGAGAGCAGGACTTTCTGTCGCGAATCTGACTCTCGAGCCTATAGCCGCGATCAATCTTGCGATCCCGGAAAACTACAGGATGCTGAATATCGCCCTTGTTGATGTTGGCGCCGGGACAAGCGATATCTGCGTCACAAAGGATGGTGCGATCGCGGCATACGGAATGATACCTCATGCAGGGGACGAACTGACAGAGCCTATTGTACAGCAGTTTTTGTGCGACTTTGACACGGCTGAACAGATAAAAATAGATTCCGTTTCGGGAAAATCCGTCACATACACGGATATAATGATGATCGATCACACGATCCCTGCTGAGGAGGTCTGGAAGCTCACGGATCCCGTGATGGAAAAGATCACGGATGAGATCGCGGAAAAGATCAAGGACTTAAACGGCGGGAACACTGTAGCTGCGGCCTTCATAGTAGGCGGCGGCGGAAAGGTGCATGACTTTTGCAAAAGCCTTTCAAAAAAACTTGAGATCGCAGAGGAGAGAGTCGCTCTCCGCGGCGAAGAGGTGATGAAGTCGGTAGAGTTTGACCAGAAGGATATCAAAAAGGATCCGCTCCTCGTCACGCCTATCGGTATCTGCCTTAATTATTATGAACAGACGAACAGCTTCATCATGATAAAGCTGAACGGCGAGAGGATGAAGATCTATGACAACGGGCATGTGAGGATAATAGATGCCGCGATCCAGGCCGGCTTTACTACCGATGAACTCTTCCCGAGGAGGGCAAAGGAGATAAGATACAAGTTCGACGGTGAGGAGAGGATGATACTCGGTGATGCCGGGGACGGTGCCGTGATCAGGATGAACGGTGAGCCTGCGGCACTTAATTCAAAGCTTCGTCAGAGCGCTGATATAGTGATCGAGCCCTCAACTTCCGGAGAAGAGGCAAAGAAGACGCTCTCCGAGCTGCCCGGACTTTCAAATGCAAGCATTGAATTCAAGATCAATGGTCAGACAATCAGATGCCCGAAGTACTTTGAGGTAAACGGTGTCATTGAGCCCGGAAGCTATGAGATCAAGGAAGGCGATGTTATAGAGTCGCGGAATTATTATACCGTCTCCCAGATAGCTGAATTTATGGATGTAGTCATTTCAGAGGATAATGAGATACTTGTAAACCGGGTTCCCGCAAGCCTTGATACCCTGGTCTATGAGAACTTCAATGTGGAATGGACTATCGGCGGATACGACAGAAATGAAGATGCCGGATCGGACGAGACCGGGGACGAAAGAGTGGAAGACATTGAGACAGCGGCACCGAAGGCTGAAGAGAAAATGAAGCTTTCAATCCCCATCCACGTGACCGTCAATGATACGCCTATTACCATGACAGGGAGCGAGGAATATATATTCTCGGATATCTGGAATTATTATGAGTTCAATCCAAACGAAGGGAACGGCAGATCTGTCGAGACAAGGGTGAACGGTGAGAAGGCAGGACTTGCCGCACCGATCCATGACGGTGACAAAATAGAGGTTTTTTGGGTTTAGTTGAGGAAAGGATAATGGAGATATTCAGCATAGGCTCAGGCTCAAGCGGAAATTCCGTTTTCGTCGGAAGCGGGAATACGCATTTTATCATCGACGCGGGACTCAGCGGAAAGAGGATCGAAGCAGGGCTTAACAAAAATGACCTTACGGCAAGGGATCTTTCCGGGATACTTGTGACGCATGAGCACAATGATCATATTGCAGGTCTCGGAGTCATGGCGCGGCGCTACGGTCTTCCCATCTATGCTACAAGAGGAACAATAGACGCGATCAAAAACATACCAACTCTTGGCAAGATAGATGACAGTCTTTTCGTGGAGATAGAAAAGGATCGGGAATTCACACTTGGAGATCTTTCAATAAAGGCGATAAGCGTTTCCCATGATGCCGCCGACCCCGTGGGCTTTATATTTTCCGACCAGAGGAAAAAGGCAGCCGTAGTGACGGACCTCGGAAAATATGATGATTACATTGTAGATAATATCAGAGGGATGAACGTGCTCTTCCTTGAAGCAAATCATGACAAAAATATGCTTGAGGTCGGACCTTATCCCTATATGCTGAAGATGAGGATACTCTCTGACAGCGGACATCTTTCAAACGAAGCGACCGGAACTCTGCTTTCAAGAGTGATAGGACCTGAGACTGAGCACATTTTCCTCGGGCACCTTTCAGCGGAGAATAATTTCCCTGAACTTGCCTATGAAACGGTATTTCAGGAGATAACTCTCTCCGATACCCCGTACAGGGGCTCTGATTTCCCGATAACGGTCGCAAAAAGACAGGATTGTTCACTCAAGGTTGCTGTGTAGTGCAAAGGAGCCGGAAATGCAAAAAAAGGTAGTCATCACGGTAGTAGGAAAGGATACGGTCGGTATCATAGCGCGTGTCTGCACGGTGCTTTCAGGTCACGGGATAAATATACTCGATATTTCCCAGACCATAGTTTCCGGGTTTTTCAATATGATGATGATAACGGATATCTCAAAGTCCGACCTCTCATTTGATGAGATGCAGGATATCCTTTCCGAGACAGGGAAGGAGATAGGAGTCGATATCAGGGCACAGCGTGAAGAGATATTTGACATGATGCACAGGATTTAATTTAAAAGGGTTATGCGATATGATCACTCAGGGCGAGGTACTTGAAACAAACCGGATGATAGAGGAGGAAAATCTCGATGTGAGGACCATCACCATCGGGATAGACCTTCTTGACTGCATTGATCCGGATCCGGACAATACCTGTGACAGGATATATGAAAAGGTCACTCATACGGCTGAAAAGCTTGTAGCAACAGCAGACGAGATAGAGCGCCGTTACGGGATCCCTATCGTGAACAAGAGGGTTTCGGTGACTCCGATTTCCATCATAGGCTCAGCCGGCTGTCATATCGCGAACGATTTTGTGAAGATCGCCCGTACCCTTGATCGGGCGGCGAAGACCCTCGGTATAGATTTCATAGGCGGCTACTCCGCCCTCGTTTCAAAGAGCATGACGGAAGCGGATGAGCTTCTTATCAGATCAATACCCGAAGCCCTTTATATAACGGACCTTGTATGCTCCTCCGTGAATGCGGGTTCCACAAAGACAGGTCTCAACATGGATGCTGTCAGGCTTCTCGGCACCATGATAAAGGACACGGCCGGGGCCACAAAGGACAGAGGGTCCATAGGCTGTGCCAAGCTCGTGATATTCTGCAATGCTCCCGACGACAATCCCTTTATGGCAGGTGCCTTTCACGGGGTGACGGAGGGAAATTCCGTCATAAACGTAGGCGTATCCGGACCCGGTGTCATGAGGCATGCGCTTGAAAGCGTTCGCGGAGCCGACTTTGAGACCTTGTGCGAGACTATCAAAAAGACAGCTTTCAAGATCACACGTGTCGGTCAGCTTGTCGCAAAGGAGGCCTCAAAAGAACTTCATATACCATTTGGCATTATAGATCTTTCACTTGCTCCCACACCCGCCATCGGGGATTCCGTTGCGGACATCCTTTGTGAAATGGGACTTGAATATGCCGGCGCTCCCGGGACTACAGCGGCCCTTGCTCTTTTGAACGATCAGGTGAAAAAAGGCGGTATCATGGCTTCATCCTCGGTTGGAGGGCTTTCCGGAGCCTTCATCCCCGTAAGTGAGGACAGGGGCATGATAGAGGCAGTGAATGCGGGCGCTCTCTCCCTGGAAAAGCTTGAGGCGATGACGTGCGTTTGCTCCGTAGGGCTTGATATGATAGCGATACCGGGGGACACCCCTGCAAGCACAATTTCAGGCATAATAGCCGACGAGCTTGCGATCGGGATGATAAACCAAAAGACAACTGCTGTAAGGATAATCCCTGCCGCGGGAAAGAAGGTCGGCGACAAGGTCGAGTTCGGCGGACTTTTAGGCGAGGCTCCCGTAATGAGCGTAAACCAATTCTCCTGCGAGAATTTCATTTCAAGGAAGGGCAGGATACCTGCTCCGGTGCACAGCTTCAAAAATTAAGAGGACTTTTTCGTGCAGGAAGAAAAGATCAAAGATGTAAAGACCGTAGTACTCATACCTGCTCTTGACCCTGAGAGGGGTCCGCTTTTGGACCTTGTTTCAAAGCTCCTTTCCTATGACTTTCTTTTTGTGCTTCTTGTAGATGACGGTTCCTCAAAAGAAAATAAGATCATCTTTGAAGAGTGCAAAAGCCTCGGCTGTGAACTCGTAAGCTATGAAGAAAACAGGGGAAAGGGTTATGCGCTCAGAAGAGGTTTCTCTGAGATCCTTTCAAAAAAGGAGTTTTATGGAGAGGCTGATGTAATAACTGCAGATTCTGACGGACAGCATACAGTAGAAGATATCCTGAAGGTGAGAGCGGAGATGCTCGCCCACAGGGGCGCCTTCGTTCTTGGTGTACGGGACTTTTTCAGCGAAGAGTCAAACAAAAATGTTCCCCCGAAATCATTGAAGGGGAACAGGTTTACATCAAAACTCTTCAAATTCATGTACGGACGATGGATGGCCGATACACAGACGGGACTTCGCGGGATCCCTTATTCGCTGCTTGATGAAGCAACAAAGATCAAAGGCGACAGATATCAGTACGAGATGAAGGCCTTGATCAAGGCTGTACGCTGCGATGTGGAGATAATCGAGACCCCGATCGAGGTCATCTATGTAGACAACAACAAGGGCACGCATTTTCGCCCGATCAGGGATTCCCTGAAGATAATAGGAGTCCTGATCTCACAGTTCCTCAAATATTCCCTGATATCATTATCATCATCAATACTCGATATCGCGGCATTTACGATGCTCTCGGCGATGCTGGCAAATGTCATTCCGACAGAGCACATCATAGTTTCGACCTTTATCGCAAGAGGTATTTCAGGCGCCTTCAATTTTCTCATGAACAAGCGCGTGGTCTTTTCAGCGGGAAATACGGCGCTTCTTCCCGGCATCATCAAATACATCATAACCGCGGTACTTATCGCAAGCCTCTCGGCACTGCTTGTAAACGGGCTGTTTTCGCTCCTTCACTGGAACAAGACCATTATCAAGATAATAGTCGATACGCTTCTCTTCTTCTTAAGCTACAAGCTTCAGCAGGGCTGGGTTTTCAATCGTCACCCTCGTCAGACTCGGAAACAGTGAAGATTGTACGTTTCTTTGCGTCAGCGTCGGCTGCGAGATATTCGTCGTAGGTCGTTGTCTTGTCTATCATGGAGCCGTCCGGCAAAAATTCTATGATCCTGTTTGCTGTAGTCTCAGTGATCTCATGATCTCTTGATGAAAAGAGTATTACTCCCGGGAATTTCTGCATCCCCTTGTTCAGTGCCGTGATCGCCTCCATGTCAAGGTGGTCTGTCGGCTCATCGAATATCAGCACATTTGAACCCTCTATCATCATTCGGGAGAGAAGGACTCTTACTCTTTCTCCTCCCGACAGAACATTCATCTTCTTCACACCGTCCTCGCCTGCAAAGAGCATCCGCCCAAGGAAGCCCCTGACATAGGTCGCGTCCTTGATCTCCGAAAACTGCGTGAGATAATCGGCAATGCTGTCCGTATTGTCAAATATCTTCGCATTGTTCTTGGGGAAATAGGAGTGGGAGGTCGTGACGCCCCATTTGAAATCCCCGGAGTCGGGCTCCATCTCACCCGCAAGTATCGAGAATAATGTAGTCTTTGCAAGTTCGTTTCCGCCTACAAAGCCTATCTTGTCATCATGTCCGACTGTGAATGAGATGTTGTCAAGAACCTTCTTTCCGTCTATCGTCTTTGAGATATTGTGAACTTCAAGCACTTCATTTCCGATCTCTCTCCCGGGACGGAAATCGATATAAGGGTATTTTCTCGAGGAGGGTCTGATATCCTCGAGTTCTATCTTTTCAAGGGCGCGCTTTCTCGAAGTCGCCTGCTTTGATTTTGAAGCATTCGCGGAGAAGCGTGAGATGAACTCCTTGAGCTCCTTGATCTGCTCCTCCTTTTTCTTGTTCGCTTCCTTCTTCTGTTTTTCAATGAGCTGTGAGGACTCAAACCAGAAATCATAATTTCCGGCGAAGGTCTGGATCTTCCCATAGTCTATGTCGCAGATGTTCGTACATACACGGTTTAAGAAATAACGGTCGTGGGAGACCACGATGACAGTATTCTGGAAATTGATAAGGAATTCCTCAAGCCATTCAATAGCATCAAGGTCAAGGTGGTTCGTGGGCTCGTCAAGAAGGAGAATGTCGGGGGTTCCGAAGAGTGCTTTTGCAAGAAGTATCTTCACCTTAAGAGCCGAAGGAACATCCTTCATCAATGAATGATGAAATTCCTCCGGAACCGAAAGGCCGTTCAAAAGCGTCTCGGCATCCGACTCCGCGTTCCAGCCGTCCATCTCCGCAAATTCCGTTTCAAGCTCGGAGGCTTTGATCCCGTCCTCATCCGAAAAATCAGGCTTTGCGTAAAGCGCGTCCTTTTCCTTTGAAACATCATAGAGCCTTTGATTTCCCATTATCACGGTATCAATGACCGGGTATTCGTCATATTTTGACTGATCCTGCTCGAGGAAGGAGAGCCTCTGCCCGGGATCCATGGAGATATTCCCTGTGGTCGGCTCAAGGCGGCCGGAGAGTATCTTCAGGAACGTTGATTTTCCGGCACCGTTGGCACCGATGATACCATAGCAGTTGCCTTCGGTGAAGCGGATGTTGACATCCTCAAAGAGAGCCTTTTTTCCTATGCGAAGTGAAATGTCATGAGCCTCTATCATTTTTTGGTATATCTCCTATCTGTTATTATTCTTGTTTCGGACCACATACGGCAAAGGATTGTAACCGAAAAACCATTATTTTCAAAGTATGTATTTTTTTGTTTTACCATAAGTACAGAATCGGAGCGATTCTTTATTGATTTTTGTCTTCTGAATACATATATTTTATATCAGCGTTTTGGCGCTCATGCTATTTTTTTTGCGCCTTACGTAACAGAGAAACAGTGATAATGATTAGGAGGATTTTGCAAATGGCAAGAAAAATGAAGACCATGGACGGCAATGAGGCTGCTGCTTATGCATCTTATGCCTACACAGAAGTTGCTGCCATGTACCCCATCACGCCGTCGTCTGTCATGCCCGAGCATGTAGACGAATGGGCAACCCAGGGCAAGAAGAACATGTTCGGACGCGCGGTACAGATCACCGAGATGCAGTCCGAGGCAGGC
>CACYBK010000049.1 GCA_902772635.1 uncultured Lachnospiraceae bacterium
CATGCTCGTGGTCATGCTCCCTCTCTCCGTCGGGGAGTTCTTCCTTTCCGTCTATCATGACATGCATCTTGTAAGAAAGGATACCCGAGGCACTTGTCTTTTCGGGTTTTATAACGACACCGGGAAGACCGCAGTTGTTTACTACAGATAGAAAGCTTTCCCTCTCATCCTCCTTAAGAAGAGAAAAGAGCGCTCCTGCAAACATGTCGCCGGACACTCCGTTTGAAAGATCAAGAAACAGTATCTTCATTATTGTCCCTCCTTATATGGGTGATGATTTATCAGGCTCGCCTGAAAGCCTGCTCCAAAGCCATTATCAATATTCACGACACTGACTCCGGACGCGCAGGAATTCAGCATTGAAAGCAGCGCGGAAAGCCCGTGGAAGGATGCACCATAGCCCACGCTTGTCGGAACAGCGATGACAGGAGCCTTTGAAAGCCCTGCCACGACCGAGGCAAGAGCGCCTTCCATTCCCGCCACGGCAATTATCACCCTTGCTTCGTCTATGTCTGCCTGATGCTTGAGGAGCCTGTGTATACCTGCAACTCCAACATCATAGACCCTTTTCACACGGTTTCCCAGAATCTCTGCTGTGAGAGCCGCTTCCTCCGCGACAGGTATGTCGCTGGTCCCGCCGGTCAGAACAAGGATCGTGCCGTCGCCGTCAGGCTCTCTCATAGCGCCAAGTACGGCGATCCCTGCCTCCGGATAATACTTAAGTTCATCAGTGAAAGACTTTGAAAGCTTCTCTGCCTTTTCCTCCGAAAGCCTTGTGACCATGATAGGAGACTGACCCGCATCAAGAAGGACCTTTATTATCCCTTCTATTTCCGGAACCGTTTTTCCCTCTCCGTAAATGACCTCGGGAACCCCTGTCCTTTTTTCTCTTTCAAGGTCAACGTCGGCATATCCTATCTTCATATCAAGTCTCCGATCATTCGATGGTGGGTACCATGAGCTCAAGTATAGAATGGTAACTGATGTATATAAAGGTCCCAACGATCTCATCCACCGGTATCTTCATCCCGCCTTCTATCCACTGGGTAATGGCATAGCAGATCCACTCAGATATAAAAGAAGCCAGGACCTCTGCCGTAAGCCATTTGTAGGGTATGTTCCTCTCAAACTCCTCCTTGCCTATGAAGTCCATGAGAAGCTCTTTTACTGCCATGAAAAGTATCTCCCTGAAGGAGTTCTGTCCTGAGAGCTTGTTCGCGTTGGTATAAAAAACCTTTTCCGAAAGCATCGCATTCATTGAGCCGGTGACCGCCTCTTTGATATGCTTTTCCTGTATCAAAGGCTTCATTGGGAAGATCAGCTCCTGCTTGACTATCCATTCGAGGAGCTCGTATTTGTCCTGGAAATGATTATAGAAAGTAGGCCGGATCACTCCGGCCTTGTCTGTGATTTCTTTGATGGTAATTTTCTCGATAGGCTTATGAACGGCTATCTCCTTGAAACTGGCCGCAAGAAGTACGTCAATATTGCCTTTCCCACGGTCGGTTGTATTCTCGGATCTAATCATAAGCATTCCTGATCTATTCAAACTGACAAACTCACTCGTCGAACTCGACCGTTACATAAAAGCCGCGCTCGGTCTCGCGGACCGATACGACTTTTCCTTTTTCAGAGACAAGCCTCTCGGATGGCAGAAGATTCGCGGTCATCGCAAAGGAATTTCCAAGAGTGTAATAATAATACGAGGATACCTTCCCCTCCTTCACAGGGAGGACATCTCCCTCCTTGAGAAGACCGGTACGCTCCATCTTGAATTCCATTGTCCTCAAAGCTGCCCTCTTTTCAAAAGCCGATCGTCATGTCATCACTCGGGGCTGCCTTCGAAAAACTCCTCTCCCTCTGCGGGAGTTTCTGCCGAAGACTCTGCCGTGACTTCTTCTACAGGCGTGTTTGCATCTTCCGCTTCGAGTCTGAACTGCGATATGATATCCGCAATATTGTCTGCGGAACCGTGAACTGTACCCTCTGTGGAATGGAGTTCGTTTACATTCCGCGCGATGACCTCAGCGGTATTGGTAAGCTCTACTGCGGATGCCGCATTTTCCTCTGCGGATGCGGAGAGCGAATTCACAAGGTCCGTGATCTTCTCGAAGCCGTGCTTCAGTTCGTCGTTCACTCCGTTCAGATCGTCGATAGCCGACTGAACGCTTCCTACGGAATCTATGATCTTGTCGAAGCTTTCCGAGGTTTCCCGTACTGAAATATTCTGTCTCTCGACGCAGTCCTTTACGACGCCCATCTGGGAATCTGCCTCACCCATATTTCTCTGGAGTTCATAGAGGACATCATTGATCCCCTGAACCGACTGCGCCGACTGATCTGCAAGCTTCCTGATCTCGTCGGCCACTACCGAGAAGCCTCTTCCGGCTTCGCCGGCTCTTGCCGCCTCTATTGACGCATTGAGTGAAAGGAGGTTCGTCTGCTGTGCTATCTCTTCGATGAATGAGGAGGCAGCGCCGATCTTCTGTGAGGACTCTCCAATGGTGTTCATAACAGCGAGAACCTTTTCGAAGGCCTCCATACTTTCCGCCGTAATGGAGGTGAGGGTTCCCACCTTCTCCTTTCCCTGAGCTGTAACAGAGGAAATCTCACCGCTGGTTTCCTCAAGAAGGCTGGTGCTTCGCATTGAGGATTCCATCGCATTGGAAAGATCCTTCATTCCATCAGATATGACGGATACATCCTGTGCCTGCTTTGAAACGACCGTTGCCATCTCGGATGCCGCCGTATTGATGCTGTCAATATTTGCTGTAGCTTCCCTCGTGTTCTGTCCCATTACATCAACAGAACCGACAAGGCCTGAAGAGGTATCGTTCAAGACACCCATTATCTTCTTCAATTTGTCCTGAACGATGATGAACTCGCTCTTCATCCGTCCGATCTCATCGGTTGACTTTATAGGCTTTACAGCAAAGGAGAGATCGTTTTCGGAGAGCCTGTTCAGATAGCCTGTTACCTCCCTTATCCTCTTTACGAGCTTTGAGGATATGAGAACCGCAAGGATAATGAGCACAAAGGTGATCGCCGCAAAAGATATCGTAATGATAATGGTCTTCAGCTTGATGGAAGCACTGAAAGCGGAGGACTGGTTCTCAGCCCACTGGGATGAAAGCTGAACCAGCTTGTCTATGGTCTTTGCAGTAAAAGTATAATTGTTAAGTGAATCCGTAAAGCCCTTCGAAGGCTGCTCCGGATCATATTTCGAGGTCCATTCGGTAAATTCTTCCTCAAACTGTGTGAGGAGCTCCGAGAATGTTGCACCGCCCTCGGTAGCTGTACCGGCGAGACTGGGCTCGGAAGCCATCATGCCTTTCACGGTCACTAACTGCTGCTGAACGACTGCCATCTTGTCCTGATACTGCTGCCTGTAGCCTGTCAGACCGCTGGGATTGTTCTCCCTTACAAAATGGTTCATGGTAGCTACCGCTGCCTCCATTTCAGAGCAGGAGGACCTTGCAGAGGAAAGAGCGTCAAGAAGAGTACTTTCCTTGTCTGCATAGAGAGTCTTCGTCTGATTGTAAACATTGAGCTGTGCCCAGCTTTGATAGACCGCGAGTACGATGATCATCAAAACGAGCGGAAATACGATTGCGAGAAGCTTTCCCCTGATACTAAGATTCTTCATTGATAAAATAACCCCCTTGAGAACGGATAAAACATTCGTTACCGAAAACGATTAAGTTCTCTTTTCGACTAGTCATTTTATCACAAAATAATCGTACATACAATTATGGTTTTGTGTATTATTGCCTTATTTTCACGCCTTGTTTGTGCGCCGCCATATACCCATTTTTTCGGCATCCTTGATGAGGGAGTCCCTGAAATCGGGATGCGCTATACTGATCAAAGCCTCGGCCCTCTGCCAGGTTGAAAGGCCCTTCAGGTTCACCATGCCGTACTCCGTCACTACAAACATCGTGTTCGCTCTTGTATCAGTAACGATGGAGCCTTGCGGAAGCGTAGGGAGGATCCGGCTCTGAAGGGATCCATCCTTTCCCGTAAAGGTCGAGGAAAGGCAGATGAAGCTCTTCCCGCCCTTTGAAAGATAGGCTCCTATCACGAAATCAAGCTGTCCGCCCGCTCCACTGATATGCTTCGTTCCCGCGGATTCAGCATTCACCTGTCCATAGAGATCAACGTTTACGGCATTATTTATTGAAATGAAATTGTCTATCGCTGAGACCGTCGCCGCTGAATTTGTATAATCAACGGGAGCCGCCATGCAGGCGGGATTGTCATTCAGATAATCATACATATTCTGTGAACCGCTGGCGAAGGCATAGACCTGACGCCCTCTGTCGAGTGTCTTCTTCTTTCCCGTGATCTTACCGGCCTTTGCAAGCTCAACAAAGGCATCCACATACATCTCAGTATGAACTCCAAGATCCTTAAGGTCAGACTCGGCTATCATCTTCCCGACTGCGTTCGGCATACCGCCAATGCCAAGCTGAAGGCAGGCGCCGTTTGGAATCTCATCGACTATGAGTGAAGCCACCTTCCTGTCAACCTCTGTTGCTTCGCCGGAAGCAGGGAGCGTGCATACGGCCGGATTCTCGCCCTCAACCACATAGTCCACTTCACTGATGTGGACCTCTGTCTCATAGCCTCCGAGGCAGCGGGGCATGTTCTTGTTTACCTCGACTATCACGATGTCCGCACATTCCACAGCGGCATGAAGGTGCGAGGCGCTGACTCCGAAATTGAAGTAGCCGCCGTTGTCCATCGGTGAAACCTGAAAGACGGACACATTAAGATGCTTTATGTTTTCCCTGTAATAACGGGGAAGCTCGGAATACTTGAGCGGCGCATAGAAGGCGCAGCCGCGGCTTATCAGCTTCCTCTCCACTCCCGTCATATGCCAGGAGTTCCAGGTGAAGTGCTCTCCCGCGTCCTCGCGCTCAAATACCGCGGGGGTGTGATAAAGGATCCCTCCCCGGATGTTCACGTCAAAAAGATCGTCCGTCCTTTTTGCAAGCGCCTTGTCACAGGCCTCCGGGGTGTTTGTACACCACCCGAAATCCACCCAGTCCCCGCTCTTGATGACAGAGACCGCCTTGTCCGCGGATACCAGTTTGCTTTTGTACTCCTCGTAAATATCCATAACCCTTTCCCTTTCTTATGCTGTCTTTCCTATATTGTCGCCTTCCGGCAAAAACCCGTCCGTTCCGAGGTGAAGGACGCGGTCCTTTATCTCCTGAGTCCTTCCCTGGTTCCAGAACTGCGTCCCGATATAGCCACAGGTCCGCCTTGCCACCGACATCTTTGACTGGTCGCGGTTTCCGCAGTTGGGGCATTCCCATACCAGTTTCCCGTTGTCGTCGGTCACTATCTGTATCTCGCCGTCGTAGCCGCAGACCTCGCAGTAATCAGATTTCGTATTGAGTTCCGCGTACATTATATGTTCATAGATGTGCTTCATTATCGCAAGCACTGCCGGGATGTTGTTCTGCATATTCGGAACCTCCACATAGGAAATGGCTCCGCCCGGAGAGAGCTTCTGGAAGTCACTTTCAAAGGTGAGTTTTGTGAACGCGTCTATATCCTCTGTCACATGAACATGGTAGGAATTTGTGATGTAATTCTTGTCGGTAACATGTTTGATAATGCCGAAGCGCTTCTGCAGGCACTTGGCGAACCTGTAGGTGGTCGATTCCATAGGCGTCCCATATACGGAATAGCTGATGTGCTCAGCCTCCTTCCACTGCTTGCAGGCGTCATTCAGCCTCTGCATCACGGAAAGCGAGAACTCCCTGCCCTTCGGATCCGTATGCGGAACCCCGAGCATCCTGTAGCACATTTCAGAGAGTCCCGCATAGCCAAGCGAGATAGTGGAATAGCCGTTGTAGAGGAGCTTGTCTATGGTCTCGCCCTTCTTAAGCCTGGCAAGCGCCCCATACTGCCAGAGTATCGGGGCAGCGTCCGAAACAGTCCCCTTCAATCTCTCGTGCCTGCAGCGAAGTGCCCTGTGGCAGAGCGTAAGCCTTTCATCAAGTATCTCCCAGAACCTGTCCATATCGCCTTCCGAGGAGCAGGCCACATCCACGAGATTGATGGTGACAACGCCCTGGTTGAAACGTCCGTAGAACTTGTTCGTTCCGTCGGGATTCTTTTGTGATTCCTCCACTGTAAGGAAGGAGCGGCAGCCCATACAGGTATAGACATTCCCGTTCTTTAAAGATCTCATTACCTTCGCGGAGATATAGTCGGGAACCATCCTCTTTGCCGTGCATTCCGCTGCCATCTTTGTAAGATAATAATATTTGCTGTCCTCATATATATTGTCCTCGTCAAGCACATATATGAGCTTCGGGAAGGCCGGCGTCACCCATACGCCCTTCTCGTTCTTCACGCCTTCCTTTCTCTGCTTGATAAATTCCTCTATGATCATCGCGAGGTCATTCCTCGTCTGTCCCTCGGGAACCTCGTCAAGATACATGAATACCGTAACGAAAGGAGCCTGACCGTTGCAGGTCATCAATGTGATCAACTGGTACTGTATGGTCTGGATGCCGCTCTCCACTTCTTTTCGAAGGCGCATCTCTGTGGTCTTTGTGATGATCTCTTCATCGAGTGATTCACCGCAGGCCTTTCTCTCCTCTATGACCTCGCCCCTGATCTTCTGTCTTGAGATATCTACGAAGGGGGCAAGGTGGGAAAGAGTGAAGCTCTGGCCGCCGTACTGATTTGAAGCCACCTGGGCCACGATCTGGGTGGTCACGTTGCAGGCCGTAAAGAAGCTGTGCGGCTTTTCAATAAGGGTTTCCGAGATCACCGTGCCGTTCTGAAGCATGTCCTCGAGATTGATGAGGTCGCAGTTGTGCTCGCGCTGCGCAAAATAATCCATATCATGGAAATGGATAATGCCCTCCTCATGCGCCTTCACAATATCCGGGGGAAGAAGTATCCTTCTGGTAAGATCCTTTGAGACCTCTCCGGCCATATAATCCCTCTGCGTGGAATTGATCACGGGATTCTTGTTGGAATTCTCCTGCTTGACCTCCTCGTTCATGCGGTCTATGAGAGCAAGGATTCCATTGTCGGTAGTATTTGATTTTCTTGAAAGCTCTCTCGTATATCTGTATCTTACATAGAGGCGTGCGACCTCATAGCCGCGCATCTCCATTATGCCTTTTTCGACCATATCCTGGATGTCCTCAACGTTTACAGCGTGAGGGGCATCGGCTACCTGATGGGCTATCGAGTCTGCGACGGCGCGTATCTGAACATCGGAAAGCTGATGTATCCCGTCAACCTCCTTATTCGCGGACTGAATGGCATTCACTATCTTTTCTATGTCAAAGCGTACCTCTGCGCCGTTTCTTTTGATGATGTTCGTGCGGACTTCCATTGCAACCTCCGATGATAACAAACTACATATTGTCTAAAGTCAAAATAAGAGCACAATATCTTGTGCCGTATTGCCATATTACACTATTATCATTAAAATGTGAACAACTATTTTTGTTGTTTCGGAAAGACGTGTTTATGAATTATTCAAAAATATACTACTGCGATATCGCAAACGGGACCGGCGTTCGCACAAGCCTCTTTGTCTCCGGCTGCAGGAACCACTGTATAGAATGCTTCAACAAAGAGACCTGGGATTTTTCCCACGGAGAGCCCTTTGATGAAGAAGTACAAAAAAAGATCCTTTCTTCAATCTCGCCTTCCTATGTGGAAGGAATAAGCATCCTCGGCGGAGAGCCCATGGAGCCTGAAAACCAGGAAGCACTGCTCCCTTTTCTTCTTGAACTCAAAAAAGCCCTGCCAAAGAAGACAGTCTGGATCTACACAGGCTTCACCTTTGAAGAGCTTTTTGATGAAAAAAAACGTTGCTGCACAGAGTATACAAAAGGTATTCTCTCAACCACCGATATCCTTGTGGACGGTCCCTTCCTCATCGAAAAAAAGAATATCTCACTTGCCTTCCGGGGAAGCGAAAACCAGCGGATCATTGATGTAAAGGAAACACTTTTAAGAAAAAAAGTAGTCCTCAGTCCTTTGATGCAATGACATCAGCCATGTCATAGAGCCCGCTCTTTTGCCTTGAAAGGAACTTCGCAGCCTCTACCGCACCGTGAGCGAAGACATTTCTGCTGGTTGCCTGATGCCTGATCGTAATGATCTCGTCCTCACCGAGGAACATCACATCATGGATCCCGACTACATTCCCTCCGCGAACGCTTGAGATCCCAAGTTCCTTCTTCCCTCTCTTTTCCCTTCTCTCGCTTCGTCCGTAGATATATTCATAATCCTCATTGCTGCCTTCTTTTACCGCATCGGCAAGAAGGTACGCTGTGCCTGACGGAGCATCGAGCTTTCTGTCGTGATGCGTCTCAACTATCTCTACATCAAAGCCTGCAGGACAGAACACCTTTGCGGCCTTTTTGAGAAGATCCGCTATGGTATTGATCCCGAGGGACATATTCCCTGAGCGCAGGATCGGGATGCTTTCCGCTGCCTTTTTCACCCCTTCGAGCGCTTCATCGGAAAGTCCTGTCGTGCAGAGTACCACGGGAAACCCTTTTGCGACACAGCCCGAAAGAAGGGCGGGAACTCCTGCCGCAGTGGAAAAATCTATGACGCAGTCTGCTTCTTCGCTGCACTCATCTATGCTGCGAAAAACCGGGAAGTCATGGGGCTTTTCACCGAAGGGGTCTATGCCGCAGACTGTCTCGCAGTCGGGATCGTTTTTTATCATTTCCTCAAGAACGGCGCCCATGTGTCCGTTCACACCGTTTATGATCAGTCTTATCATTATTCTTTACCTCATTATGAGATGAGTCCGTAATCCTTCAAAACGCCTTTAAGGTATTCTCTGTGCTCGGGAGTCAGATCAAAGAGCGGTGCCCGAAGAGGTCCCACGCTAAGCCCCATCATATTCATGGCATTCTTCACGGGGATGGGATTCACCTCGCAGAAGAGAGCGTCGACCATGGGAAGAAGGTATCTTTGCAGCTTTGCCGCTTCTTCTGTTTTTCCGTCAAACCAATACTGACACATATCGTGAACCTCCTTCGGCATCACGTCGGATACCACGGAGATCACGCCTACAGCACCTATTGAAAGGAGCGGTACCACGAGACCGTCCTCTCCCGAATAAAGATCCATCTTTCCGTCGGTGAGATACATCATCTTTGAGCTCTGTGCCATGTTTGCGGTAGCGTCCTTAACACCCACTATATTTTCCTTGTCCTTGATAAGCCTTGCGGCTGTCTCGGGGAGGATGTTCGTCCCGGTCCTTCCGGGCACATTGTACATGATGATGGGGAGTTTTGTCTCATCAGCTATCCTTGAATAATGCTGATAGAGCCCCTCCTGCGTTGACTTGTTGTAATAAGGCGTGACTATGAGAGCGGCATCTGCGCCGTCCTCCTCAGCCTCTTTCGTCAGCTGGATCGCTGTCTTCGTGCAGTTTGAGCCGGTACCTGCGACAACAGGTATCCTGCCTTTCACGAACTCGACGGCCTTTTTGATGGTAAACCTGTGCTCCTCCATTGAAAGAGTGCTTCCCTCGCCGGTCGTCCCGACTATGATGATCGCATCGGTTCCCGCATCTATCTGGATATTGATGAGCTCCTCGAGTTTGTCATAGTTGACCTCTTCATTATCTTTCATAGGAGTGACTATAGCGACTCCTGCCCCTTTAAATACCTGCATTATCTCTTTCCTCCTTTTCAGGGGTAATATTGTAAATAGAGGAAGCAACTTCCCTGATCGCGTCGGGAAGACTCCTTCCCGTCAATATGACCTCCATACCTTCACCGGCCTGGGAGAGGGCGCTCACGACCTCTTCCTCAGGAACTATTCCTTCATTGACAGCTCCAAGTATCTCGTCAAGTATGAGAAGATCACACTCACCGGTTGAGATCACTTTCTTTGCGAAGGCAACACCATTCCTGATGTTCAGCTTCTCATCCTCCTGCTCATCCGACGAAAGCTCGGAAAAGCACTCCTTTGTCCTTTCAAAGCGGAATATCCGGATTTCCGGCTCCAGCTTCGAAAGATAATCATAATTCACCTCTGCCTTTAGAAACTGTATGATAATGGCAGTCTTCCCGTCAGCAGCCGCGCGAAGCGCATAGCCGAGTGCGGCGGAAGACTTTCCCGCGCCGTTTCCGTAATAAACGCGGACAGAACCTTCATTCATGTTGCAGTAATAACTCTCCTTTGATAAGCAATTTAAATCTCAGGGGGAGTATCTTTTTTCTCCCTGATTAACTTTGCTATATTACCACAGGGGAAGATAAATAGCAAAACTTCAAAAATCCTTGAAATTGCAGCATTACATGATAAAATAGGAAAGTTGTGAAAAAACAGATTGAATAAAAAATTTCGGAGTTTTTGTCATGAAGGAAAAGAGAGAAGATATCAGGAATGTTGCGATAATAGCCCATGTAGACCACGGAAAGACCACGCTCGTTGACAATCTGCTCCGTCAGAGCGGCGTGTTCCGGGACAACGAAGAAATAAAGGAAAGGGTAATGGATTCCGGAGACATCGAGCGCGAGCGCGGGATCACCATCCTTTCAAAGAATACGGCCGTTAAGTACCATGACACAAAGATCAATATAGTTGATACTCCCGGCCATGCGGATTTCGGTGGAGAGGTGGAGCGTGTCCTCAAGATGGTGGATGGCTGCGTGCTTGTGGTGGATGCCTTTGAAGGCGTGATGCCGCAGACCAAGTTCGTGCTCATGAAGGCCCTGGCACTCGACCTTCCGATCGTCTGCTGCATCAACAAGATCGACCGCCCCGAGGCTAGACCGAACGAAGTCATTGACGAAGTCCTCGAGCTCTTCATGGATCTTGATGCCACGGATGATCAGCTGGAAAGCCCCTTTGTGTTTGCATCCGCCCGTGACGGCTATGCGATAAAGGAGCTTACTGATGAAAAGAAGGATATGGCTCCGCTTTTTGATACGATAATAGAGCACATCCCGGCTCCGGAGGGCGACCCCGACGCTCCTGCCCAGATGCTCATCTCTACGATAGATTATAATGAATATGTCGGAAGGATAGGTATCGGAAAGATCTCAAACGGCACATTGAAGCTCAATTCCGACGCTGTCGTCGTGAACCATCACGACAAGGACAAGCTTGAAAAAGTGAGGATCACGAAGCTCTATCAGTTCGACGGCCTGAAGAGGGTCGATGTGGATACCGCCTCCTTCGGCGATATAGTCGCGATCTCAGGCATCGCAGACCTTCACGTGGGTGACACGATCTGCGGACCGGAGAACCCGAAGGCAATTCCTTTCCAGAAGATAAGTGAGCCCACGATCGCAATGAATTTCATGGTGAACGACTCCCCCTTCGCGGGGACTGAGGGGAAGTGGGTCACCTCCCGCCATATCAGAGACAGGCTTTTCAAGGAGCTCAATACCGATGTCTCACTCCGTGTTGAAGAGACCGAAAGTGCCGACTGCTTCAAGGTTTCTGGAAGGGGAGAGCTTCATCTTTCAGTCCTTATAGAGACGATGCGTCGTGAGGGTTATGAATTTGCTGTATCAAAAGCAGAGGTCCTCTACCATACCGACGAGAACGGAAAAAGGACAGAGCCTATCGAGATAGCTTATATCGATGTTCCGGATGAATTCACCGGTGTCGTCATTCAGAAGCTTGGCATGAGAAAGGGCGAGCTCCTTTCAATGAATCCGATCACCGGCGGCTATACCAGGCTCGAATTTCGTATCCCGTCAAGAGGCCTCATAGGCTACAGAGGAGACTTTCTGACAGACACCAAAGGCAACGGGATCATCAATACCATCTTTGATTCATATGAACCCTACAAAGGCGATATCGCCTACAGGAGGCAGGGTTCGCTCATCGCCTTCGAGGAGGGCGAATCAGTGACTTACGGGCTCTTCTCGGCACAGGACAGAGGAACGCTCTTCATAGGCCCCGGTGAAAAGGTCTATTCGGGAATGATAGTAGGCGAATCCGGAAAGGCCGAGGACATAGAAATAAATGTCTGCAAGAAAAAGCATCTTACAAATACGAGGACAAGTTCTTCTGATGAAGCGCTCGTGCTCACCCCGCCGAAGAGGCTTTCGCTCGAGCAGGCACTCGACTTCATTGAAAATGATGAACTGCTTGAGGTCACGCCGGAGTCCCTTCGGATCAGGAAGCGGATACTTGATCCCCGTCTTCGGAAGAGGGATATGATCAACAATCAAAGGGCAAGGGAAGCTCAGGGACAGTGATCATCCGCCGATAAAAAAAGAGGGCGCACCGGAAATATCCGGTGCGCCCCTTTTTTGTTTTCTTTAAGAGAAATAGCTTATGAGCTGCTTCAGTTTCTCCGCATCGTTCTGGAGGTCCTCCGCAGACTGATTGATGATCGCGAAGGTTGCGGAAAGCTCCTGCATTGAAGCGTTGGTCTCCTCTGTGGAAGCCGCGTTCTCCTCGGATATTGCCGACAGATCCGTTACGATCTCGATGAGTGAATTCTTCTCTTCGTCGAGACGCGTGATCCTCTGTGAGATCACCTCCGTGCTCTCGCTTACGGAGTCTACCGAATTCAGCATATCCTGCATGTCGCCCTTTGTGCTCTGAAGGTGCTGTGACTGCTCCTCGCAGTTTGCGTCGAGCTTCTTCATGACATCAACCGATGCCTCGGCGTCAGCAAGAAGCTTCACGACTATCTCCTTGATCTGGTCAGCAGATTCCTTGGATTCGTCGGCAAGCTTTCTGATCTCGTCCGCTACGACCGCGAAGCCCTGTCCTGCCTCTCCTGCTCTTGCGGCCTCTATTGAAGCATTCAGTGAAAGCAGGTTCGTCTGCGAAGCGATATCCGTGATCGCCTGTGAGAACTGATCGATGGCCTTCGCCGACTCGTTTGTGGACTGGATAGTCCGACCGATCTCCTGAACCGAAAGAGTCACATTGTTGTTTGAATCGATGAGGCTCTCCATAGCCCTCATTGCATTGTCGCAGGACTTCTTCATCTCTCCGGCGGCATTGTCGAGTTCCTTCACGTGGTTCGAGATCTCGTCGATGTCCTCGCCTATATCGGAAGTATTGTTTGAAGCGGTCTGTACCGAATCCGCCTGGTTTACAGCGCCCTTGCTGATATCATCGACAGCGGAGCTGATCTGTACGGATGCCTGCGAAGCATTGTTTGAAGAATTCGAAAGCTCGGAGCCCGCATTTCCGATATCAAGCGACATACTCTTTGTCTCGGCTATGACGGAGCCCAGCTTTTCTGTCAGCAGGTTCAGTGCCTCTGCTATCTTTCCCAGTTCGTCCTTCCTTGCAAGGAGTGTTTCATCTGCCTTGACTGAAAGATCACCGCTCGCAACCTTTTCAAGCTGGCCTGCTATAGCGCTCATCTTCTTTGAAGTCTTTGCCGCAACAAGGCTGCCGAGGAGAAGGATGAGACCCGTGATACCGATCGCGATACCGGACATGATGAGAACGGCTCTTGTGACACGCTTGCTCACATCATCAACCGGACGTCCCGCAAACATCATTCCAACTATGGAACCGTCGGAGTTTTTCATTGGAACATAATAAGCGCAGTACTTTGTCCCGAATACAGTAAGGTTGTCGGAATAAAAATGCTGTCCGCTCGTAAGAACCGTATTTACTACCTCACCTGTGGCATCGGTACCGATAGCCCTCTGCTTCGTGGAGGGATCGATCAATGTCGTAACAGCCCTTGTCTTTCCGAAGAACAATGAATAATCAAGACCTGTATTTTCTTTTGCAAGATCAAGCTGGTCGCTGTATTCGGCATTTATCACACGATCGCCCTTGTAGATCTGATTATAGTCGGTCCCACTCCAGTCGCCGTCATAGGTGAGATCAAGCTCCTCCTCCATCTGGATGCAGGCTATCTTCAGTTCCTCGTTCACCATGCTGAAATAGGCTTCCCTGATCTCCATGGCGCCAATCAGGACGAGCAACACGGAAACTAGGATGATTGCCGTAAGCGCGATAAGGATGACCTTGAAGATCAGCTTCTTCTTTCTTTCCACCTTCATGCTTCAACCCTCTTTCTTTGATGCATTAAATAGTAAAACAAAAACTCAATTTGTTATTTTATCACTGTCTTCCTCAATGTATCAAGTATCACGGCTGTCCTTTTTTCGACCGTGTGAAATTCCTTGATCTTCTGCGCGCTCCTTTGCGCTATGGTCTCACGGAGCGTGTCATGTGAAAGATAATATTTCGCCTTTTCGACCATGTCAGTGTAGCTGTAGAACATCACAAGATCATAGCCATCTTTGAAATACTCCGGCATCTCTGCCTGGAAGTTCGTAAGACAAAAGCCGCCGGAGCCCATTATGTCAAAGACCCGGAGAGGTATGCCGCTCTTGATATTCGGGATAGTGAAATTGAGATTTATCTTTGTCTCCTTGTAGCATTTCGGAAGCTCCGTCCAGTAATCAAGCCCTCCTCTGTATTTCACGCCTATGAGCTCCGAGGTGTCGCTGTTTGAGTATATCGAGACCGAAAGACCTGCTTCAGCGAGAAGAAGGAGAGCTTTCATCCTTTGTATCTGCGCAGTTTTGAAGCCGAGAACGGTGGTCGAAAAGACTAGGGAGAGATCCGAAAACGAGCCCTCGGATTTTTTGAGATGGAAGTATTTCGGGAGAACGGAAAGGATGTCAGGCGTCAGCATCGTCTCAAGGATGTTGCTCCCGTAGAGATCCGCCTGGACTCCCATTATCCCGTCGAAATAACCCCGGAGATAATCAGGCAGTTTCTTTTCTATCCTGTCATAGGTATTTCTTTCATAGAGCGAGCCGCAGAAGGCAACCTCATTTCCGTATATCCCCTGATTCCATCCGCCCTCATGTCCCCACAGCGCATTAGAGAGCCGGTCGGAATTTGCCGCCAGCGGAAGATACCAGATGTTCTTTACTCCAAGCGACCTGAATTCCTCGCAGTTTACCCTGTCAAATGAAAATATGAAATTCGTATCATAGAAGACCGACTCGTGATACATAGAGATGAGCGGGTTGTCGCAGGTCCATGAGACATAGGGGATAGACATGTCATGGCAGACCTCTGCTATCACGGCAAAATAATTCACCGTAAAGACGAAGTCATAGCTTTCCTTTTTCAGCTCATCTGAAAGGAACTGCTGAAACTCGGGAGCGACATCATAGTTCTCGAGCTTCTGTTTGATCTCTCTTACTTCAAAGCCCGCTCTTTCAAAGGCTCTTCTGATATCAAGGTAATTGTAGGCCTTCCAGCGGTAGAACAGTATCTTTTTCATATCTCTTCCTTTTTGGTCCCTTGATGGTCCCCGGTTTTGGTCCCTGGTTTTGGTCCCAGGTTTTGGTCCCAGGGGACGGAGTTGAGGGACCATTTTTTAGAACTCGAGTGCGGCCAGAATGGTCTCAGCCCTCTGTTCCCATGTGTGGTTCATTAATGCGCTTTCATAGCCTTTTTTGGAGAGCTCTTTTCTCTTTTGCCCGTCCGAAAGAATATCTGAGACTATCCCGGGCAGCTTCATTATATCAGAAAGAGGAAAGCGCACGCATTCCCCGTTTGGAAATGCTTCGCAAAGATAATCGGAATCATCCGTAATGACCGCTGCCCCGGAGAGCATTCCGTTCGGTATCCTGTCATGGCTTCCCGCCTTAAACCACGTGAGGGTATTCAAAACGATCTTTGACCGGAGCATGTAGGGAAAGACTTCTTTCGCCCCGACCTTTCCGAGGATAACAAGGTTTTCATTGTCCGCCCAGTCGCATTGCTCCCAGCCAAGCCCGAGAACTGCTACCTTGAAGCCGTTCTCACAGAGCACCCTCACAGCCTGCTCCCTGAAAAAGGAACAGGCGTAGCCGTCAAGAAAGCGAAAGTCTGTGATAAGCTCGCGCTCCCTCTCTCTTGAGAGAGAAGAAAGCCCTTCTTTTGAAAGCTCCTGCCTGATGCATTCCTCGGTCGTAACAGAGGGAGAGTTTATCAGCCTGTCAAGGCAATGCTGCGAGAAGGCGGCTCCGTCAAATTCCTTTATGGAATCAAAATCCGGGATAAGTGATTCTATAAGGACCCTCGAAAGCGCCCCGGCATATAGAATGTCGATGTCCCTTTTGTCGCTTTCCTGCTTTCGGGAGACCTCTTTTATAGCATTGAGGCATCCTGCGTGAGGCAGGAATACTGTGCTTTTTATATTATCATAATACCTCTCGACATAATCGACATGGTTTCTGTCGATCACGAAAAGGAGATTTTTCACGGGAAGATTTTGGAGCTGCCTGTCAAAATGGAAAGGATGATCCATTAGGATATCTACATAAAGTATCTGCAGGGCGTCCCAGAGATTGCCTCCCTCCTTTGTTCCGAGGTTGTAGCCAAGGTTGTTGAAAGCAATGACAGCATCTATGTGGTGGATGGCGTGGTATTCGATAAAGGCGGGAAGGCTCTTCCCAAGATCTGTCGCAGTAAGAAAAAAGCAGTTGTGGCCTGCTTTTTCAAGTGCGCCCGAAAGCTCCTCCGAAAAGAGGTCAAGAGTATCATATAGTCCTTTGATGAATGCGAAGTTCATGGAGTTCTTCCTCTGTTTTGAATTTTAGCTCCCGGTTTTGGTCCCAGGTCTTTGGTCTTGGTCCCTGGTTTTGGTCCCTGGTTTTGGTCCCTGGGGACGGAGTCGAGGGTTCATTTCCAAAAAAAATGGTCCCATGACTCCGTCCCCTGGGACCATTTCCTGGGACCATTATGAAACATTACTATTTTTGTAATGTTTTATCAATTGCCAGACATAAATAAAAGCACGCCCAAAAAAACCCCCGGGAGTCATCCCATTGTCCGATCACATGACATCCGGCAGGCTTTCCACTTATTACCAAAAAAACCGCTGTGAGCCTGATACAGGTTCACAGCGGTTTTCTACTGCCTTTTTGACCCGATGAGAGTGATCAAGAAAAGAGCATTTCTTCTTCACTATTAGGAGGAAGGCCGAAAAGGTTGGATCTCGTAAGCTTATTATTTTGCGTATACTGCGGTATAGCCCGTGTTGGGATCAGTTATCGCGATGACCCCTTTTGCAGAATCATATGTGAATACTGAATCAACGCCTGCTACAGTCACGGTAGCCTTGTTTCCGTCTGAAGTATAAGTAAAAGGAGTTTCTATTCCGCTCATACTTAAGGTTCCGTTGCCATCTGCTCCAAAGGTGTATGAAACCTGGAATGACTCAGCTGGAAGCTCCTGACCGGACTGCGCCTTTACCATTGCCGCATAATCATCAAGGCTCATATCCTCGCCGTTTATGATCATTCCTGCAAGAGTCCATGTCCCATCATATATGTCGGACTCAGCCGCCGTACTGGCTGCATTCCCGCCACCCTGTGAAGCATTGTTGTTTCCGCCGCAGCCGGCAAATGCCAAAGCTGAAAGCGAAAGCGCAAATGCTGCTGCTACTGCCGTTACCTTCTTGAAATTAAACATCTTTTTCTCTCCTTCTTTTCTTTTTTTGACTCACTGATGCACTTAATGTGGCATCTTTCCTATTATTGCTGTTATTATTTTTTCAATCAACCAATACGGGACGAATGTCCTGATCTTTGGGACGACTGTCAAAGAAAAAAATTCTTGACTGTAGTTTTCAAAATGCTAATTTGAAGAAATAAGGAAATTGATTTGCAGGAAAGTCTTCCTGCGCCATCTGTACAAAGCACTGATAATATGAACATAGCCCTAGTTGATGATATGCCGGGCGAGCTTATGAGGCTCTCCAAAATCCTGAATGAATATGCGGCCAGCCGTGGGATCGCTATGAAACTTTCGGCTTTTCAAAGTGGTGAAGAGCTTCTTGCCGATTACCATCCGCTGAAATATACGATAATCTTCCTTGATATCTATATGGACGGGATGACCGGTGTGGATGCCGCAAAAAAAATCCGTCAGGTGGATAATGACACCCTGATCGTGTTTCTGACCACCAGTATGGATCATACCTTCGAAGCCTTCGGTGTGCACGCTTATCAGTACCTCCTGAAAACCACGGAGGATGAAGAACTGAAGGCGCGCGTTTACAGCGTCCTCGATGACGCCCTTGACATGGACTCAGGCAAGGACGATATCATTACTTTTTCTTCTGAAGGGGAAACAAAAAGACTTCCTCTCTCCTCTGTCCTGTTCGCGCAGAGCCAGCGAAACTATGTGCTGGTCAATGACATTCATGGAGGCTCTTATCTTATCCGCATAACATTTTCAAGCATCAGTGAGACTCTGAAAAAGGACAGCCGCTTCCTTCAGATCAACCGCGGCATCATCGTCAACATGGACCATATCACGGACTTTGGAAAGAATACCTGCACGCTGAAAGGGGATGTCAAACTTCCCGTCAATGTCAGGGAACAAAAGAAACTGGATCAGATAAGGCAGAATTATGTCTTTGGCAAATTAAGACGAAAGCACATAAAGTAAGGACGGTCTATCATGAATATGAATGCTTACCTTGTGAATCTGCTCTCCCTTCTCACCCTGATCCCTTCCGCAATACTGTGCTTTGCACCCGTAGCCGGCAGGCTTAAGTTTAAAAAGCGAAGTGTGATCACGGCGCTCATATTGATATTTGCCATTATCCTCCCCCTGCTGTCCTATGTTGAGACAAGCCTGTCTCTTTCATACAATAGCCTGATACTACTTCTGATGATTGTCTGCTTCATCGTCTACAACGCACTGCTTCGCACTCATTTCAGCCAGTCCTTATGCTGTTTTGTACTGGTGTGTGCCCTGATGTCTTTTATGGGAAATTTTGCCATAGGATTTGATGCATATCTGCATCCCTTGTCAGATCTTGAGCATTACAGTATAGAGGCCGCCGGTTTTCAGCTTTTCATAAGCCTGCTTCTTTGTGCGCTTCTTTATTATCCCTTTTCAAAGTACGGGGCGTACCTCATCGACAACCTGAACCTGAATTCCATATGGCTCGTTGCCTCCATGATCTCAGGGATTTTCCTTGGTTACAATCTGAACAATATCGTGGAGAAATACAGTACCCTCCATACGAACAAGGTAGCAAGAGCTTATTATGTCAATATGACGCTGTTTCTTTTGTTGCTTTTGTTATTGAATGTAATCTTTTATTTTCTGGTGAGTTTTCTCGTTGAAAAGGCAAAGACAGAGGACCGGAACCGAATCCTCGAGATGCAGGAAGAAAGATACCTGGCCCAGCAGCAGTACCTGAAAGATACAGGAAGATCAAGGCATGATTTCCGCCACATCCTGCGCACTCTTCAGGAAATGCTTAATGAAGATGCAACGCCTCAGACGGCACGTGATTTTTTGAACCAGTATATCGAAAAGCTCCCTGTCAGCGACAGTGCCGATTACTGCGCCGATCCTGCTGTAAACGCAGTTCTCAACCATTATCTCAAGATGGCGGATAAGGCCGGGATACGTACCAGTCTAAAGATTATTCTTCCAGAGAAGCTTGAGATCGACAACATCGATCTTTGTTCCATTCTGGGGAACCTGTTGGAAAACGCCATTGCCGCCTGTCAGGATGTAGCTTTGGAACATCGCTTTATCTCACTCACTATCTCACCGGAGCAGGGACGTGAGCTCTATATCGCCATTTCCAACAGCTTTGATGGAAAACCTTCTTTAAACGGCAGCCGCTACCGTTCCACCAAGAAGGACGGCAGCGGTATCGGTCTTTTGTCTGTAAGCACGACTGCCGAATACTACGGCGGTTCTGCCTCATTCTTCCACGAAGGAACTGTTTTTTACTCAAATGTTATGCTGAAAATGGTCCCTTGACTCTACAAAATGGTCCCAGGGGACGGAGTCGAGGGACCATTTTTTTTGGAAATGGACCCTCGACTCCGTCCCCTGGGACCATTTTATCTTATGGCTGAAAGAAGGCACGTACAGCCCTCGAGAATATCGTTGTAGGCTGTCTCAAAATCCCTTGTGTACCAGGGGTCAGATACTTCCCGGGGGCTTTTGGAATAATCCAGAAGAAGCCTGAGCTTTCCCTCGGGATCTTCCTTCCACATGCGCCTCATATAGTACATATTTTCGGAATCCATTCCAATGATAAGGTCGTACTCCTCATAATCCTCAAACCGCATCCTTCTTGCGGCATATCCGTCGCAGTCGATCCCGTGCGACTTAAGGATAGCGCGCGCAGGAGGATAGACGGGATTCCCGAGTTCCTCTGATGAGGTCGCCGCGGAATCAATGAGAAATTCATTCCCGTATCCTGCTTTTTCCACGAGGTCAGTCATTATATATTTTGCCATCGGTGATCTGCAGATACTGCCGTGACAGATGAAAAGTATCTTGATCATATAATTTCCCCTAATTTCATTTCTTCTTTTTCTTCTCCGGAAGCTCTTCCCACATGCTCCGAACAAGCTCGCACAGGAACTCCCGATCATCAACCTCATCAACCAGAAGCATCTCCTTCGCGCCGTCATAAGGCA
>CACYBK010000050.1 GCA_902772635.1 uncultured Lachnospiraceae bacterium
GAAAGCTGGACAACAGGCTCCTGCGCGTTCGTGGTACGGTCTGTCTCATAGCCGGCAGTCGCACTCTTGACTTCAGATCCTGTAAGGACGATGCCTCCGTCTTTCTCTATCTCCTCAAGGTCCTTCTGAAGCACATAATCCATGGCAGTTGCGTCATAGGAATAATTCTCATTTCCGGAAGAGTCCTTATGCTTTATGAAATAGAGCTTTCCGGGAGTTCCGAGCTCCTCAAGTACCTTGTTTGCGTCCTGCACTCCGGGGATCTCGACCGCTATCCTGTCAAGTCCGACCTGATATACATTTGCTTCAGTAGTCTTTGCCTCTTCCCCGAGGTCGTTTTCGATACGCTGCTGCAGCTTGTAGATCGTATCCGAAAGCTGCTCGGGTGTGGGCGTATCTCCGACAACACCGTAAGTGATGGAAACTCCGCCGGCAAGATCAAGGCCGAGCTTCAAGTTCCTGTCCTTGCCGATCCCTGTTGACTTCAGGATCGTGAATGCGTAATACCCAAGCGACACTATGATCGCGAGGAATATTATGAAAATTACGACCCCTGTGCTCTTCTTCATGCGTTTCATTGTTTTGTACCTTACTCTCCTAAATAATAATTAATATATCAAGACCCGCTCGCGAGTCTTGCGCGCCGGGTTCGGGTGAAAGTCAGCAAACATCTTCCTGACCGAACCCGTGCGCATCATTAAAGACCGCATTTTGCGGCTTTTAACATGATCGCGCACTCAACCCTTTTTCTCTGCAAAACGCAGCCTGTCTCATAAGGAAGTGATATGTCATGATTTGCGTGGTAAGCATTTGCAGCGCAACCTCCGGAACAATAATACCTGCAAAAGCAGGAGCTACACTCCTTTTTCGTATAGACGTTGAGCGATCTGAATCTATCGATGAGCGAAAGCTTTTTTTCGTCTATGCCGGTCTTCACATTGCCGAGCAGAAATTCCTCCTCGCCTGCAAACTGATGGCAGGGATAGAGCGAGCCGTCCGGTGTTACGGAAAGATATTCGGATCCCGCCCCGCAGCCTGAAAGCCGCTTGTAGACACAGGGTCCGCCTTCGAGATCTATCATGAAGTGATAGAAATTGAATTCATTTTCCTTTCCCATACGCTTCTTCATTTCCGCGGCAAGGATGTCATATTCATGCGAAAGCTTTTCTATGTCCTCATCCTGTATTGCATATTCAAGTGAAGGATCGCATACCACAGGCTCCACCGATATCTGTCTGAAGCCTTGATCTGCAAGGAAGAGGACATCCTTTGAAAAATCAAGGTTGAACCTCGTATAGGTCCCTCTCACATAATATTCTTTTCCGAGGGCCTCCCGGCTGTCGGCGAATCTTTTGATATTTTTGAATATCGTATCAAAGCTGTTCTGCCCGCCACGGAAGGGTCTCATCCTATCGTGAACCTTCGGACGGCCGTCAAGTGAGAGGACGACATTATCCATCTCTCTATTGCAAAATTCGATGACCTCGTCTGTGACAAGGACTCCGTTCGTCGTCAGTGTGAAGCGGAAATGCTTGTCCTTTTTTTCTTCAAGGCTTCGACCGTAATGCACCAGTTCCTTTACGACCTCCCAGTTCATGAGAGGCTCTCCGCCAAAGAAGTCGATCTCGATGTTCTTCCGGTGCCCTGAGTTTTCGCATACGAAGTCGAGCGCCTTCTTCCCGGTCTCAAGATCCATGAGACCTCTCGCCCCGTGGTATTCGCCCTGGCCTGCAAAGCAGTAGCGGCAGTTCAAGTTGCAGTCGTGAGCCACATGAAGACAGAGCGCCTTCACTACAGTCGGATGATGAACGAAGGAATCAACTGCGCCCTTGTAGGTGTCCTCTGTGAAGAGAGCCTTTTCTTCATATAATGAAAAGAGCTCGCTGTAGGCTTCCTCTATATCTTCTTTCCCAAGAGCCCCGTTTTCAGACTCAACTTCAACAAGGATATCCTTTGGGATATCCTTTTCCATCTGAAAGGAGCTGTCTTCCTCTGCCCTTTTCTTAAGGATCAGAGCCAGAGAGAAGGCTGCCTCATCGACCACATGCACAGCACCGGAGTTCTCATCAAGGATAATATTGTACCCCGAGTTTTTGAACGCGTGGATCATTTTTACTTAGTTCGGCTTTTCAGTTCTTCTTTGAAAGCTTTTCGCAGGACTGATTTCCTACAGTGCAGGAGGTCTTGCAGGCGCTCTGGCAGGAGGTTCTGCACTCTCCGCAGCCGCCGTTTTCAACGCTCTTTGTAAGATTTCTCGTGTTAAGTGTCTTTACGTGCTTCATGATTTTTGCTCCTTTTCTTACATACAATGGCAAACAGCGGCAATTATACCACTTTCGCACTGTCTACGCAAAGGTCAATTGCTTTGTATGCCATATAGTAATCCTTCAATACGCTTTCATCGCCCAGGGCCTCAAAAAACTTTTCCTTGTCCGCAAAGCCGTAGGCTGACATATAGTTTGAAATATAATCAGAATACCCTGCCTCATCAAGTGAAAGTCCTTCCTTGCTGCTGATCGCAAGGAATGCATATTCCATCTTTTCATCATTGGAAAAATCGCCGTTAAATTTCGCGTTATTTATGACAGCATCTATCACTGCCATCCTCTTCAAGGTGTCTTTGTTTTTCGCGACATAGGCCTTGTATTCATTTTTTACATAATCCTTGAATTCAGAGGCCTTCTCAAGATTGAAATTCTCCTTCACAAAGGAATCGGAAACTTTGTCCATCGTTGCCTTTGAGCAGATGTAATTGATCTTGAAGCGAAAGATCACATCCTTTCCCGCAAGTTTTTTGTTGCCGTAGTTTTCCGGGAAGGTGACGGGGCAGTCCTTTGTATCGCCGACCTTCGCACCCACAAGTCCTGATGTGAAGCCGGGGATATAACCGGAGCCACGTGCGGCATCTGAATTGTTTTTCACATCTATGAGCACATTCTCCGCTGTACCGCCATCGAAGGCGACGCCGTCGAGAAGTCCCTGGTAATTCACGTTTACGATAGAATCCTCTTTGACTGTATCCTGTGTTTCATCCTTTATAAACGCTGCCGCACCCGTAAGGATATTTTCACTCGCAAAATCCGAAAGCTCTTCGTCAGTCACGCTGTTCTCGTCGGGAACCCGGACGCTGAGACCCTTGTACTCTCCGAGTGTCACCATGGAAAGCGCCTCTTCCACGCC
>CACYBK010000051.1 GCA_902772635.1 uncultured Lachnospiraceae bacterium
CAGGAAAGATGGTAACTACACCTTCGCAAGAGAGGGCTGGCTCGCTGATTACAACGACCCGATCAACATGCTTGAAATGTTCAGATCGGATTCAGGAAATAACGACCCGCAGTTTGGAAGGTAATCCAGCAAAGTGAATAAAAGAAGAGCCGTGGAATGCTTGCATTCCATCGGCTCTTTTTTTATTCACTTTGGCCTGGCGACGAAGTCGCCCGGGATTAGTAACCAGCGAGCGGCTCCGCCGCGAGCCTGGTTACTAATCCTGGATTACCTTCCTGTCATCCTCGGGCCTGGTTACTAATCCTGGATTACCTTCCTGTCACCCTGCAGCCCGAACTCCACCGGATCTGAAACCTCCGTTTTCGCCCTCCCATTCGTCAGTTCGGTTACTTTATTTACAAACATTTCTGAAGTCATCAATGAGCTTTCCGGATCCGCCTCGTCAAGCGTCATCACCGACACCTTCACGTCCTCGGCAAAATCCGACGACATGACCGGTATGCCCTTGTCCCTGATGAGATACTCTATCTTCCCGTAATCCGTATAATCAAGACTCACGTCCACCTGCCTGCCCATCAGCACCCGCATCAACCCTGCGTCCTTACAGGCTTCTGCCGCTGCCGATGAGTATGCCTCTGTGAGCCCTCCCGTCCCGAGCAGCACACCCCCGAAATAACGCGTTACCACTATCAGCGCGTTTGAAAGATGATTGTGCTTCATCACATCAAGTATCACCTTTCCTGCCGTGCCCTGGGGCTCGCCGTCATCTGAAAAGCGCTCGGTAAAAGGCTCTTTTCCGACGATGAAGGCAAAGCAGTTGTGGCGGGCGTTGTAGTGCTCTTTTTTGATCTTTTCTATCTCAAAAAAAGCCTCTTTTTCATCACTTACGGAAAGAAGAACCGAGAGGAATCTTGATTTTTTCCGTACGACCTCGGCGCTGCCGGATTTTTCAACCCTGAATGATACAGACATTTCACAAACTCCGTTTTTTGTGTTAAAATCAATTATCTATGTCTTCAAACATTGTAACATATTGCAGAAAAGGATGATCAATGGATTTCAGTAAGGCTGCTGTGGAAAAAGAAAGAGCGCACCTTCGCTCAGGGAAGACAAGGGCAGGGAAGAAATTTTTCCTTACCTTTGTGAAGACTGCGCTCATTTTTCTCCTGATAGCTGCCGCGGCTGCGATAGCCGTTCTCTTCATGAGGGTGAAGAAGGTCATTGATGAGATCCCGGACATATCGACCATAGACATCACTCCTACAGGTTATCTTACGACCATATATGACAAGAACGGGAATGAGATACAGTCCCTTGCTTCTGCGGGGGCGAACCGCCAGTATGTTGAACTTTCCGAGATCCCGCTCGATCTGCAGCATGCCTTTGTCGCAATAGAGGACGAGAGGTTTTACAAGCACAACGGCATTGATATCAGGGGCATCATCAGGGCTGTGATCGCTGACATCGCAAGCGGTGATATGTCTCAGGGAGCCTCAACCATTACCCAGCAGCTTTTGAAAAACAATTATTTCACGGGCTGGATGAGCGAGAACACCCTGAAGGACAAGCTGAAGAGAAAGCTGCAGGAACAGTTTCTGGCACTCCAGCTTGAGAAAAAGGTTTCAAAGGCGGAGATACTTGAAAATTATCTGAACACGATCAATCTCGGGCAGAATACCCTTGGAGTTGAGGCAGCGTCGGAGCGCTATTTCAACAAGAGGGTTTCCGACCTGACTCTTTCGGAATGCGCCTGCATTGCCGGAATTACACAGAATCCTTCAAGGTACAATCCGATCACCCATCCGGATTACAACAATACAAGGCGAAAGTCCGTCCTCAAGCATATGTACGACCAGGGCTATATAAGTGCCGAGGACTATGAGGCTGCGGTGGCAGATGATGTTTATTCGAGAATCTTTGTCGTCAACAATTCGATAATCGCTTCATCAACCTCGTATTTCGTTGATGCCCTGACTTCTCAGGTCATTAAAGACCTGAAGGAGCAGAGAGGCTACAGCGAGACTGAGGCCTACAGGATGCTTTATTCAGGCGGTCTTCGGATAGAATCGACACAGGATCCCGATATCCAGAAGGTTGTGGACGAGGAGATAAACAGGCTCGAAAATTACGCAAACGCTCCCGAGGTCTCGATCTCCTTCAGACTCACGATAGAAAAGCCTGACAAGACCTATAAGAATTACAGCGAGCAGACTATGCTTTCGTTCTATCAAAGCGAAGACCCCAATTACGACATCAATTATTCGAGCAGGGAAGAGGCTGCTGCCGCCTATGAGTATTACAAGTCACAGATAATGGGTGAAGGCGACAGGATACCTGATGCAGGCGAATCGGTCACCTATACGGTGCAGCCGCAGGCGGCATGTACCGTGATCGACCAGGCAACAGGCTATGTTCAGGCGATCTGCGGAGGGCGCGGGGACAAGACTGCCTCAAGGACACTCAACCGCGCGACCGATACCACAAGGCAGCCCGGTTCCTGCTTCAAGATACTTGCGGCCTTTGCGCCGGCTCTTGATGCAGGCGGGAAGACGCTTGCATCAGTGCAGGACGACTGCCCGACGACCTATACGAGCGGGGTCCCTCTTCGAAATTATAATGACAGATATCAGGGCTTCACGACAGTCAGGCAGGCCATTACTGAATCCATAAATGTTGTTACAGTGAAGACCCTTATGGAGATAGGTACGGGGCTTGGTTATCAATATGTCCAGAACTTCGGGATCACTACTCTCGAGAGCGGAGACAACAATCAGGCTCTTGCACTTGGCGGTATTTCAAAGGGCGTAAAGAATATCGAGCTTGCAGGAGCGTATGCGACGATCGCAAACGGAGGAACCTACAACCGCCCCATGCTCTATACCAGAGTTCTTTCAAGAACCGGCGAGGTGGTACTTGATGCTTCCTGGAACAATCAGAAACAGGTATTAAAGCCCACTACCGCATGGCTTCTCACGGATGCCATGAAGGACGTCATGCGCTACGGAACAGGAATCGGGGCAAATATTGAAAATATGCCTATTGCCGGAAAGTCCGGTACTACCACAAATGACAAGGATACTCTGTTTGCCGGCTATACCCCCTATTTCACCTGCGCTGTCTGGGGAGGTTATGACGACAATACGTCCCAGAGCGAGACTCAATATACAAAGGCTATTTTCAGAGGGATAATGCAGAGGATAAATGAAGGCCTTCCGGTAAAAGATTTTGACAGGCCAAGCGGAATAGTGGAGCTTTCGGTCTGCAAAAAATCCGGCAAGCTGCCCCTTGAAGGCATATGTGGAAATGATAACAGAGGAACTCAGGTATATACAGAATTCTTTGATGAGGATACCCTTCCCTACGACAGCTGCGACCATCATACAAAGGTTTCTATCTGCAGCGCCTCAAATCTTCCCGCCGGAGCGCACTGCCCGGCTGAGGATATAGAGCAGAGGGTATTTATTCTCGGAGCTGCCCCCGGAGGGGAGGATTACGAATATTCCATAACGCCGGAAGAACTGGCGAGGACCTGCAACATCCATACGGAGCCCCAGTCCGTTACGCCGCCGGTTCCTGTAGTTCCCGGAGGAGGCGGGAGCTCATCGAGCTCCGCGACCTCAGGGAGTTCTTCGGCTTCTCACACCTCAAACAGCATGTCGCCGTAGGAGGGCATCGGCCAGTATTCTTTGTCTACGAGCATTTCGAGTTTATCAACGGGGACACGCACGGCGTCTATTGCTGGCACTATCCTGTCCCGGCAGAAGACAGCCCTTTCCTTTGAATCAGACATTTTTTCTTCCGTGAGCCTCGCTTCTTCAAGGGTGTTCAAGGCAGCCTTTGTCTCTTTGAGAAGAGCGGAGGCCTCGGCGAGCATCCCTTCGGAAGTAGAGGTGTCCGCTGTGGGAAGAGCCTGTCGGATCTCATTTATATTTTCCGCAAGGACACTCAGATATTTGATGACGGAAGGAATGATCTGCTTTCTGATGATGTCCACCATCGCCCTTGCCTCTATGTTCAGTTTCTTCGCATATGTCTCGTATTCTATTTCCGCGCGGCTTCGAAGCTCTGATTCCGTAAAGACCCCGAATCTTTCAAAGACCTCGACACTGCTCTTTTCTGTAAGGGCGGGGATCGCGTCCACCATTGTAGCTATATTGGGAAGACCGCGTCTTTTCGCTTCCTCAACCCATTCGTCGGAATAGCCGTTCCCGTTGAAAACGATGCGTCGTGATTCAAGAGCCTGCTTCTTGATAAGGTCGTGTACGGCCATATCAAAATCGGGGGCTTTTTCAAGTATATCAGAGGCCTCGGCAAAGGCTTCCGCGACTATGGTATTGATGACTACATTTGGCTCGCCCGCTGAATCCTCGGAGCCGACAGAGCGGAATTCAAATTTGTTTCCGGTGAAAGCAAAGGGTGAGGTGCGGTTCCTGTCGGTCGCGTCCTTTCGAAATTCCGGGATCGACGAAACTCCCGTCTCAAGCTTCTCACCCTTTCTGGAATGAGTAGCAGAGCCGGTTGCGATAAGCTGGTCAAGGACGTCCTGGAGCTGCTCACCGACATATACAGAGATAATGGAGGGCGGAGCCTCGAGACCTCCGAAACGCCTGTCATTCCCGACATTTGATGCGCTCTCTCTAAGAAGCGCACCGTGCCTGTCAACTGCCTTCAGCACACAGGTAAGTATGAGAAGGAATTGGAGATTCTGATGCGGAGTCTTTCCGGGATCCAGAAGATTGATCCCGTCATCGGTATTCAGAGACCAGTTGTTGTGCTTTCCTGAGCCATTGACACCCTCAAAGGGCTTTTCATGGAGCAGGCACTGAAGACCATGGCGATATGCCACCTTCTTCAGGGTCTCCATAATGAGCTGGTTGTGATCTACGGCTACATTGGCCTCCTCGAAGATAGGCGCAAGCTCGTGCTGTCCGGGCGCAGCCTCGTTGTGCTGAGTCTTTGCGGGAACACCGAGCTTCCAGAGACATTCGTTCACATCATGCATGAAGGCGCCGATGCGCTCCCTGATGCTCCCGAAATAATGGTCGTCCATTTCCTGACCCTTCGGAGGCATGGCGCCGATCACGGTCCGTCCTGTATAGACGAGGTCCTTCCTCGCAAGGAAGTTCTTTCTGTCTATGATGAAGTATTCCTGTTCAATTCCGACCGAGGGGACGACTTTTTTTGAAGTTGTATTTCCAAAGAGTCTGATGAGACGCAGGGCTTCTTTGTTGATAGCTTCCATAGATCTGAGGAGCGGGGTCTTTTGGTCAAGAGCCTCTCCGGTGTACGAACAGAAGGCTGTAGGAATGCAGAGGATGGGACCCACCGCATTTTCCTTGATGAAGGCCGGGGAAGTTGGATCCCATGCTGTATAGCCTCTCGCCTCAAAGGTCGCACGAAGCCCGCCGGAAGGAAAGCTTGACGCATCGGGCTCTGATTTGATCAGTTCTTTTCCCGAAAAACTCATCAGCACCCTTCCGTCAGGGAGGGGTGCTGAGATAAAGCTGTCATGCTTTTCGGCTGTCAGCCCGGTAAGGGGCTGAAACCAATGAGTATAATGAGTGCAGCCGTGTTCGATGGCCCATTCCTTCATTTCGTGGGCAACCACATCTGCGGTCTCAAGGTCGAGGTCATTTCCTTCTTTGATCGTTTCCTTCAGCTTCTGGTACACCTTCTTTGGAAGGCGTTCCTGCATCACATGGTCGTTGAAGACATTTGATCCGAAGATTTCTTCGACATTAATATTTTTCATTCAGGCCTTTCCGTTCGATCCGAACAGTTCGATCTTTTCCTTAACCTTTGCTTTGATAGCTTCTGCGCCGGGAGCAAGGAGCTTCCTCGGGTCAAAGCCCTTTCCTGCCTTGTCCTTTCCGGCTTCGATATATTCACGGGTAGCTGCAGCGAAGACGAGCTGGCACTCTGTATTGACATTGATCTTTGAAACGCCGAGGTCAATGGCTTTCTTTATCATATCATCAGGGATGCCTGTGCCGCCGTGAAGAACGAGGGGCATAGCGCCTACTTTTTCCTGGATCTTTGCGAGGACATCAAACTGAAGTCCCTTCCAGTTCTCAGGATATACGCCGTGGATGTTTCCGATTCCGGCTGCGAGGAAGTCTATACCAAGATCAGCGATCCTCTTGCACTCATCAGGATCAGCGCACTCGCCCATTCCGATGACTCCGTCCTCTTCTCCGCCGATAGCTCCAACCTCTGCCTCGATGGACATTCCCATCTTGTGCGCGAGCTCAACGAGTTCTTTGGTCTTTTCGATATTTTCATCGATAGGAAGTGAGGAACCATCAAACATGATGGATGTGAAGCCTGCTTCAACGCACTTCTTACAGCCGTCATAGGTTCCGTGATCAAGATGAAGGGCAACGGGAACTGTAATTCCAAGGCTCTTGTCCATCGCCTTTACCATCTCGGCAACAACGGGAAAGCCTGCCATATATTTTCCTGCGCCCTCGGATACGCCGAGAATTACAGGTGACTTTTCTTCTTCAGCAGTGAGAAGGATCGACTTCGTCCACTCGAGATTGTTGATGTTGAAGTGACCTACTGCATAGTGTCCGGCCTTGGCCTTATCAAGCATTTCCTTTGCATTTACAAGCATTTCGTTTTCCTCCAATTCATATGTATGGGTTTGTAAGTGAAGACCGTTCACGGGGAACGACCACACCGATTATAATTAAAATAAGTAAAATCTGCAATCAAAAGCCGAAACTATCGTGAAAAATAACGAAGACAAGGCTTTTTGCGACAAATGCCGAAAATATCGCGTTTTTTAGGGGTTTCGGGCCGCCTTGCCTCGTGAAAATATACCCATAGCGGGCTTTCAGCCTTTGCATTTTCGTAAATACTTACAAAAATTGCCATATCTTGTGTTTTTGGCTTGAAAAGACGCAAGATGTCGTTTACAATTTCTTTGTCGCATGAAAAGTAGGTGCGACAAGGGCATTACAACATTGTAATTGAAAAAGGAGAGACGTATCATGAACAAAACAGAGTTCGTAGATGCAATCGCAAAGGAAACGGGCCTTACAAAGAAGGACGCTGCTGCAGCAGTTGATGCTTACAACGCTGTAGTTACGAAGGCTCTCAAGAAGAAGGACAAGGTTACGCTTGTAGGCTTTGGTACTTTCGAAACCTCTAAGCGTGCAGCTCGTACGGGCCGCAACCCTCAGACCGGCAAGGAGATCAAGATCGCTGCTTCTGTAGCACCGAAGTTCAAGGCCGGCAAGGCTCTCAAGGAAGCTGTAAACGGCAAGAAGAAATAATTCAAAACCTTGATGATCAGGCGCTCCCGGGAACCCCGGGGGCGCTTTTTTTCTTGTCCTTGTGTACTTGAATGATTATAATGACAGTGGTTTTGTGTATCTGATGATCCGGGTCATGAGGGAGAAAAAGAGTATATGAGAAATTCTGATTTCCACTCGCTGATAATATCTGCCGCGGACAAGCGTTTCCTTTCCGGAGACGCGACTACGCTGCAATA
>CACYBK010000052.1 GCA_902772635.1 uncultured Lachnospiraceae bacterium
AAACGGTGCCGTCTCCCTTGGCGGAACAAAGATGTACTATGCGGCTTTCGGCAGCGGCAAAAAGAACCTTATAATATTTCCCGGGATTTCGGACGGCCTTACCACAATGCGCGGTAAGGCCCTCTTTCTCGCAAATACATACTCTGTATTCTTTGATGAATACAGGGTTTTTCTTTTCAGCCGGAAGGAATCTATGCCCCGCGGTTATTCGATCCGCGATATGGCAGGGGATCAGGCGCGCGCGATGGAAAAACTCGGGATCAAAAAAGCCTCGTTCCTTGGCATATCACAGGGCGGGATGATAGCGGAATATGTCGCGATAGACCACCCAAAGCTTGTGGAAAAGCTTGTGCTGGCGGTGACTGTTCCCTCCGCAAACAAACTGATACGGCGCAATCTCAAAATATGGGCGGATTTTGCGAAGGCCGGGCGGCACAGGGAGCTTATGATCGACATTGCGGAGAAGAGCTTTTCCGATCGCTTTCTGAAAAAACACAGGAAATATTATCCTCTTTTTGGATTGATAGGAAAGCCAAAAAACTACCGGCGGCTTTTCATAAATATTGCCGCAACATATCATTTTGATGCCTCATCGCTCGTGGGTTCTATAAGCTGTCCCACCCTCGTGATCGGCGGGAAGCTGGATAAGACCGTGGGGGTTGAGGGCTCCTATGATCTCCATGAAAAGATACGGGACAGCCGCCTTTATATCTACCCGGATTTCGGTCACAGCCTCTATATGGAAGCGAAGGATTTCTACCCACGGGTAAAGGATTTTCTTTAGATAATATGCAAAATGGTTCGGTAATTGGTATATTCTCCACTACCAACAGTACTTTTACCGCTAATAATCAAAGTATACTGACTAAAGGTTTAAATGATGACGGAGCAGGCGATATGACTGCCAAACTTGATCTTGAAATGGATCCCTCAAATCTTGGAAATGATAGCATTTATTATGTGACAGATAATTCTGTAACTCCAGAAGATGCAGCAGCAGCCTTTCAAAAAGATATGTATTTTGCCTTAGCCGGCAGACCGGATCCGGGAATAACAACTTTATCTTCCCCTGGAGAGATAGGTAATATCATAGTGACCGTAGAACCATATAATAATGCGACATAGAAAACAAGATAAAACCTGACACAGACTAACGGACAAGGGGCCGGAGCTTGTATTTCGTATCTATATGACACGGGGGACGAGTCCCTTGCCAACCTAAAACGATGGAGTTAGATAGCTTAGGGTATCGGTTCACGCCGGTACCCTTTTTCGTTTGCTATGCTCGCGATGACCAACTAACGGGATCTTAATTCAGCTCTTCTGTCCGATATACCTTCAATTCCGAAATCACGCTTTTCATCATTTCGAAGTGCTTATCATTTGACCAGACGGGGATCCCATAAGTCAGCGCGATTGAGGCCATTATTGCATCAGATATCGGAATTGTCACGCCATGTGTTCTGTAATTATACAACTGATCGCCGAGAGCTTCCCAATCAGCTCTTTCAAGGTCCAGCGTATCGAACTCAGCAAGGTTTTCATGCATTTCCTTTTGGTTCTTCTCCGACCGGCTCCCAAGAAGAAGTTCTGCTCTGACAATTCCCGGAATAACAACATCATTGGAAACAAATACTTTGTTGAGGGCCTCGTATACCTCCCTCGATGCAGGCTTCCAATAATCAATAATAACATTAGTATCTGCCAATAAGATCATATCATGCTTCTTTCCCGCATCTCCTGAATTGCGTTTTCATCAATGTCTATCGTTCCAGCTGACTTCATAAATCTGCTCATTCGCTCAGAACGTGTCGCTTCTGTAAATTCAGGGCTCGGCACATAGTCGCGCTTTTTATAACTTGACGTAGATGTACTCTCATACTGTTTATTATTGATAATGAACTGCATTACTTCCGCTTCAGGCATCATATTGATTATATTTATAGCTCTCTGCTTAACAGCTGTCATACGAATCACGCTCCTTCCGTAGCTGTCTTCCCTTTAACAGTATAGCACAGAACGGCTTATACTGATAGCAGAGGTATGACAAGGGGACGGGTCCCGTGTCAACTTTCCTTGTCAATCCATGACGCATCGATGACCCCGTGATAAGACCTTCTCTTCTTCGAAGGTCTTTTTCTTTTGTCTGAAAAGTCATTCTCTATGAACCATCTGTATGCC
>CACYBK010000053.1 GCA_902772635.1 uncultured Lachnospiraceae bacterium
ATTAGCTATACACTTTCTGCTTGCCAGAATTACTTGCTGCTGCGTTGTTTTCGGTCAGCGATGCCACCGCATCGCCTCCCTCAAACGCCTTGCACCAAGTAATTCTGCCTACGCATAAAGTATATGCAATTGTAAAGTGACACACTAGGTGCGGAAACCGTTAGTGAATACGAAGTATGAGAACTGCGGGATCGGCATCGTACCGGAGTTTTTCAGATGATAAATTGGTCTTATTAGAGGAGGTGTTTTTGTGAAAGACGATAATTGCATATTCTGCAAGCTTGCAAACGGGGACATTCCCACAAATTCAATATATGAGGATGATGATTTCAGGATCATCCTCGACGCGTCCCCGGCTTCAAGGGGCCACGCCCTCATCATACCGAAAGAGCACTACAGGAATATCTATGAGCTGTCCGACGAGCTTTGTTCAAAGGCTCTGGTGCTCGCGAAGAAGGCTGCGGCGCATATGACGGATGTGCTTTCCTGCGACGGCTTCAATATCGTGCAGAACAACAACGAGGTCGCGGGTCAGACCGTATTCCATTTCCATATGCACCTGATCCCCCGCTACGCCGGCGAAGCGCCCATGCTCCTCTGGAAGCCGCATGAAGCTGACGATACTGCTCAAAAGGCACTGTGCGAGGAGCTGCGCATGTGAATGACTCCTTCGTCAGGTGCCATTTGCCAGCGTCTCGATCAGATCGGCGATCTTTGTGATCGCCCCGTTTCCGGACGCGTTTTCCTTCATTTTCGATACATACGCGTCGCGTGCGTTATATACCTCAAAAACCTTGTCGGCTACATCAGATGCCGTGCAGTTGTCCTGATCGAGGACGGCAGAAAAGCCCTGCTTTTCAAAGGACTCGGCATTCTTGATCTGGTCGCCCCGGCTTGCTGAAAGAGGCAGCGGTATCAGTACATTTGGCTTTGCGAGAGCAGCTATCTCGCAGATAGCGTTTGCTCCGGCTCTTGAGATCAATATATCGGCCGCGGCGAAGAGGTCCGGCAGTTCATCGCTTATATATTCAAACTGCTTATAGCCTTCATATTTTCCGACAAGGCCTTCGTCGAGATTTCCCCTCCCCGTGAGGTGGATGATATCAAATTTTTCAATAAGGCGGGGCAGTCCTTCCCTTACAAAGGAATTTACAGCCACGCTTCCAAGAGAGCCGCATATTATCATCAGGACGGGCTTTTTTCCCGAAAGGTGCGCGAATGAAAGTCCCTTTTCACGGGAGCCCTCAAAAAGCTGCTGCCTAATGGGGGTTCCGGTATGTATGGCCTTTCCCTTTGGAAGAAGCTCTACTGTTTCGGGAAAATTGCAGCAGAATTTGTCAGCCTTTCTTCCCGCTATCCTGTTTGCAAGTCCCGGGGTCATATCCGATTCGTGAATGACGCAGGGGATATTTAAGGCTTCTCCGGCAAGCATCACCGGAACACTGACATAGCCGCCCTTTGAAAAGATGACATCGGGCGCCTCTTTTTTGAGTATCTTCCTTGCTTCCCTGCAGCCCTTGAGCACCCTGAAGGGATCGGAGAGATTTTTTAATGACCGGTATCGTCTCAGCTTTCCGGAGGAGACTCCGAAATATGGGATACCCTCGGCCTCTATCAGTTTTTTTTCGATCCCGTCCTTTGAACCTATGTATTTGATCTCAAAGCCCCGGCGCTTTAGCTCCGGAATGAGCGCGATATTCGGGGTGACATGTCCTGCGGTCCCGCCGCCTGTCAGAATTATTTTCTTCATGATCGGTTCTCAAACCTCCTTGTTAATCAGTACCTGTTTTGATACTATCACATTGCTACAAGCGAATCAAAAGTAAAGGGCTTGGATATGAAAATAATGTTTTGGGAAAGGAAGTCGGAAAATGGCTGAATGGAAAAATCTTGATGAACTTGATTCTTTTAAGGAGCTTTTGAAGCTCAGGGATGAGGTCGTTTTGAAGGAAGTGATGGCAGGAGATAATGGCGCGAAACGGGTGAAGGACTATGCAGTTCCTATGGGCGGCGGTCTTTGCTTCAATTACGCCTCCCGCGTCTGCGATGAAAAGATACTCGATGCTCTTCAGGCGCTTTCTGATGAGGCCGGCCTGATCGAAAAATACAAGCTCCTTCTCGACGGCGAGATGATAAATACCGGAGAAAAGAGGCTCGTTCTCCATCAACTCACCCGCGGACAGCTTGGAAAGGCTGTAGAAAAGGACGGGGTGGACAAGAGAGAGTTCTACAAGACGCAGCAGGAACGTATCGCAGAGTTTGCAAAGAAGGTCCACAGCGGTGAGATAGCAAACGAAAAGGGCGAGAAGTTCACTACTGTTGTGCAGATAGGTATCGGCGGCTCGGATCTTGGACCCCGCGCTATGTATCTCGCACTTGAGAACTGGGCAAAGAAGAACAGCTGCTTCAAAATGGAGGCGAGGTTCATAAGCAATGTAGATCCCGACGACGCATCGGCTGTTCTTGCCGGCATAGATGTCGCGCATTCACTCTTTATCCTTGTTTCAAAATCCGGGACGACGCTTGAAACCCTTACGAACCAGACCTTTGTGATGGACGCGCTGAAAAAAGCCGGCCTTGACGGCTCCCGCCATATGATAGCGGTCACCAGCGAGACCTCCCCCATAGCTCATTCTTCAGAGTATCTTGACGCCTTCTTCATGGATGATTACATCGGCGGACGTTATTCTTCGACCTCCGCAGTTGGTGGAGCCGTGCTCTCCCTGGCTTTCGGCCCTGAGGTCTTCGCGAAATTCCTTGAAGGCGCCCATGATGAGGATGAAAAGGCCCTTTCACCTGACATCAGAAAGAATGCGGATCTTCTGGACGCTTTGCTCGGCGTTTTTGAGAGAAATGTGCTTGATATGTCATCAACAGCGGTTCTCCCCTATTCTCAGGCGCTCTCCCGTTTCCCTGCCCACCTTCAGCAGCTTGACATGGAATCAAACGGCAAGTCCGTGAACCGTTTCGGTGAGCCGGTCAACTACAAGACAGGCCCTGTCATCTTCGGTGAACCCGGAACCAACGGACAGCACTCCTTCTATCAGCTCCTTCATCAGGGGACGGACATCATACCGCTGCAGTTCGTGGGCTTCCTCGACAGCCAGATGGAAAACGACGTAGTCATAGAGGGCTCCACAAGCCAGAAGAAGCTGGCGGCGAACGTGACTGCGCAGATCATGGCCTTTGCCTGCGGCAAGGATGATGACGATCAGAACAAGTATTTCGAAGGAAACCGTCCTTCATCCCTCATCATAGGAAAGAAGCTTGATCCGAAGGCTCTTGGAGCGCTCCTTGCCCACTTCGAGAACAAGGTAATGTTCCAGGGCTTCACATGGAATCTGAACTCCTTCGACCAGGAGGGCGTACAGCTTGGAAAGAAGCTCGCAAAGAAGGTCCTCGCCCACGAAACCGACGGCGCCCTGAAGGCCTACGCCGAGCTCTTTGAGATCTGAAGCTTCCGGCCTGTGCCTGAAAGCGGAGCATACCTGCTCCGAATAAGGCAGAGGAGCGAGCACTGAGCGCATACGAGTGACGCCTGATCCCAAAATCAGTTGCCGCACATCGTTCCGGAACGAGTCCTAAGCGAAGTGCGAGCGACGGGATTTGACAAACAATTATTAAGGTGCTATAGTATCTCCGCAATATTTTTGTAACAATTGTAAAAGTTTTTTAATCATACTTTCACAATTGTGGAAAAAATACGGAGATACTTTATTATGATGAGATTGAATTTCAGCAAGAGGAGGGTTATCCAGGCTGCGGCAGCAATAGCGTGCGCATCAGCACTCGCTGCATCGGCAGCAGCCGGACATACGGCTTATACTTACGCTCCGGCTGCATCGACGGCCAAGGCGGTTGAAGTAGGCTCCTATGCGTCAGCAGGAGCTACAAGTCTTATGAGCACCCTTGAAAATGTTGCTTATCAGGAAGCTCTTACCCTGTCAGAAAGCAAGGTCAGCCTTACGGCTGAAGGCACCGGTGCGGCAACAGCCACGGCAGCAGAGGCTTCCGCTGAAGCAATATCCAAAGAAGCTGCAGTTCCTGAAGTTGTTGCGGCTCCGGTCGCTGAAGCTTCAGCAGAAAGTGTTGCCGAGGTACCGAAGGACGAGTGGGCAGCCAGAGTATGCGCAAATGTCGAAAGCGAGTTGAACATCAGAGCCCAGGCTTCTGTTGATTCGGAAGTCGTAGGCTATCTTCGCCGCGGTGATGTGGGCGAGGTCGTTGAAAGAGCAAATGGCTGGACAAAGATAATATCCGGAAATGTCACGGGTTATGTCAGGGATGACCTTCTTTTGAGAGGTCAGGAAGCATTTGCATTTGTGTCCAACATTCATCCCGTCAGTGCGACATCGACTATCGACGGACTTCGCGTCAGGGCTGATGCTACTGTGGATTCTGATATAGTTACAGCTTTGAACAATGGAGAATCCGCAGCAGTCGATCTTTCATATGATACTTCTGCCGGCTGGACAAAGGTTACAAAGGGGAAACTTACAGGCTATGTCAAGAACGAGTATGTTACCCTTGGACAGCCGCTTTCAGCAGGACTTACGGTTGAAGAGTACGCGCAGCAAAAGGCCGCTGAAAGAGCAGCTGAAAAGGCTGCGGAGGAAGCAAAGAAGAAGGCTGCTGCTGCGAAGTCATCTTCACAGGTTGCTGCTTCAGGCTCCACTTACAAGAAAAACGAATCTGTCTCCGCTTCTGCGAGTGACCTTGATCTTCTTGCAGCACTTATTTACTGCGAGGCTGGGTCGGAATCCTACGAGGGACAGGTTGCTGTCGGAGCTACCGTCATCAACAGGATGAAGAGCGGGATATATTCAAATACGATAAGGGGCGCGATCTATGACCCCTGGGCTTATTCTCCCACCTGGACCGGTGTTCTTGACCGGGCTATCGCAAACGGGCATTTCTGCTATGCGGCAGCCCAGGATGCGATAAACGGTGTTGATCCCACCGGAGGTGCCATGAGCTTCAAGCTCGCAAGCAGCGGTCATGCGGGAGTGGTGATCGGAAGAGTAGTATTTTTTTAGAAATAGTGACATGAAAACAAAGCGGGGGTGGCACGAAGTGCCACCCCTTGCTTCGTTTTCGCGTGGTTTGTCTATTCCTTGCAAATAGTGTATAATACACTCCGATTTTGACTTTCCGACCGGGTCGGATGGAGGAAGGACGTATTATTAATTCATGAATACGCAGGAATATAAGGGGAAAGCTGCGGGTTATCTTCGTATGCCGCTCTTTATGATAATAGTCTATGCGGCAGCGGCAGTTTTTCTTTTTCTATACAGCGAGAAGGCCGGCTTTGTCTCGATCCTCATAGTCATCGCCTATGCCCTCACCGTTATCAGTCTCTACAAACTTTCCGTAAAGCGGCTCGCGGAAGAGATGATGACTCTCGCGACCGACTACAACTCGATGCAGAAGCAGTTCCTTGAACATCTGCAGATGCCCTATATCGTTATGGATGCGGAAGGGCGCATCCTCTGGCAGAACGATCTTTTCACAGAGCTTATGAGTGAACCGGAAAAGGTCTATTCAAAGCCTGTTTCGTCTTATTTTCCGGAGATTACGAGAGAATGGCTCTTAAAGAACGAGAATCCGGATTTTTCACTCCGGCTTGAGAAGGATGGCAGAATTTATCTCGGCGTGTTCGAGCGCGCTACCATGGGAAAGGATCAGAACCTCATTACACTCCTTCTCTTTGACAGAACGGAGGATGAGAGACTCAAGCAGGAAAACTTCGATATGCGCCTTTGCTGCGCTCTCCTTTATATAGACAATTACGAGGAGACCATGGATACCGTCGAGACTGTCAAGCAGTCGCTCCTTACGGCGGTCATTGACCGCAAGATCACCCGTTATTTTCAGGAAGCGGACGCGATCATCAGGAAGATAGAAAAGGACAAGTATTTCATTATCTTCCAGAACAAGTACTTAAAAAAGCTTGAAGATAATAAGTTCTCTATCCTTGATGACATGAAGCAGACCAAGATGGGCAATGACGTCGAGCTTACGGTATCTATCGGTATAGGCTTAAACGGCGGATCCTATCAGAAAAATTCCGAATTTGCCCGGAGTGCCATTGATATCGCTCTTGCGCGCGGCGGTTCGCAGGCGGTAGTGAAGGACAGCGGGAACCTCTCTTATTTCGGCGTCAGGGCGAAGGAGATCGAGAAGAATACCCGCGTGAAAGCCCGGGTGAAGGCCGAGGCCATCAGAGAGATAATGACGGCAAAGGACCAGATCATCGTCATGGGACACCAGATCTCCGATGTCGATGCTGTGGGCGCAGGTATCGGTGTGTTCTGCGCTGCAAGGGAGCTTGGCAAGGAATGCCATATCGTATTAAATACGGTCACCACCTCGCTTCATCCCGTAGTTGATATGTTTACTGCGGAAAACGGCTACCCTGCGGATATGTTCATAAAGTCGGAGGAGGCAAAGGAAAGGCTTACCGACAATACTCTCGTTGTTGTCGTCGATACCAACAGGCCTTCCTATACCGAATGTCCCGAGCTGCTTTCAAACAACAGAAATGTAATAGTCATAGACCATCACCGCCAGGGCGACGAGAGGCTTGAAAATCCGGTATTGTCATATATCGAGCCCTATTCCTCGAGTGCCTGCGAGATGATCGCGGAGATCCTGCAGTATATCTCCGACGAGATCAAGCTCGCACCCCGTGAGGCAGACAGCATCTACGCCGGTATCCTCATCGACACCAATAACTTCCTCGCAAAGACCGGAGTCCGTACCTTTGAAGCCGCGGCTTATCTGAAGCGTAAGGGCGCTGATGTCGTAAGAGTCAGGAAGATGCTTCGGGAAAACATGGACGCCTACAAGGCCCGCGCCGAGATCGTCCGGAATGCAACCGTATACAGGAACGCCTTTGCGATCTCAGTCTGTCCCGCAGGCGGGCTTGAAAGCCCTACAATTGTCGGTGCCCAGGCGTCGAATGAGCTTTTGAACATCGTAGGTATCAAGGCCTCCTTCGTGCTTACTGATTTTGACGGAAAGATATATGTGAGTTCCCGTTCCATCGACGAGATCGATGTCCAGAATATCATGGAGCGGCTCGGCGGCGGCGGTCATCTGAACGTGGCCGGGGCGCAGATAGCAGGCGCCAGCGTTACTGAAGTCATTGAGAGGATAGAAAACATCATAGACGATATGATAGGCGAAGGCCTGATCAAGCTCTGAAAGGAGAGAGACACAAGATGAAAGTAATACTTCTTGAGGATGTACGCCCCCACGGCAAGAGGGGCGAGGTAATAGAGGTTCCGGACGGCTTCGCGAGAAACGTCCTGATAAAGAAAAAACAGGCTGTAGAGGCTACGCCTGCAAACTTGAACAGCCTTAAGCTCAAAAAGCAGCATGATATCGCTCTTGCGGCCGAAAGAAAGGAAGATGCGCTTGAGCTTCAGAAAAAGATAGAAGCCCTTTCTGTTTCCGTCTCCATGAAGACCGGAGAGAACGGCAAGACCTTTGGTTCCGTCTCCTCAAAGGAGATCGCGGAATCTTTGAAGGCGCAGCACGGCCTTGTGGTTGACAGGAAAAAGCTGGTTCTGGACGAGAATCTCAAGGCACTTGGCGAATATACCGTGAAGATCAAACTCCATCCTGAGGTCTCTGCGGATCTCAAGGTCATCGTTTCCGAAGAAAAATAATATGGCTGACATCGTAAACGAAAATGTGATCTCAAGGCAGATGCCCTGTGACCGTGTCGCGGAGGACGCTGTCGTAGCTTCCATGATAGTGGAGCGGAGTGCCTGTGAGACAGCCCTTGAAATGCTTTCAAAGGATGATTTTTACTTTGAGCAGGACAGGGCTCTTTTTGACGCGGCAGCAGAGCTTTACAATAAGGGGATGGAGATAGACCCCGTTACTATGCAGTCTGTCCTTATGACAAAGAATCTGCCGGAGGCTTATGCTGATATCAGTTTCATCAACAACCTCCTCGCAGAGCTTCCAACCACGCTTCGGATCAAAGAATACTGCACGATAGTGAAGTCGAAGGCCCTCCTTCGCTCTATCATCAAAATGAACCAGAAGCTCGAGACCGACTGCTACAAGCAGGAGCTCTCGGTTGACGAGATCATAGAAGAGACAGAGAAGGAGTTGACAAAGCTGATCCGTCTGAGGGGCATCTCTGACGAGGTACCGATCCAGCAGATAGTCACCGAGGTCCTTGACAGGATCCAGGCGGCTTCCGAGATCAGCGGCAGTGTCACAGGCGTACCCACCGGCTTCATAGACCTTGATTACATGACGGCCGGGCTTCAGAAATCAAATCTGATACTTTTAGCTGCCCGTCCTTCCATGGGAAAAACGGCTCTGGCGCTCAATATTGCTGAGAATGTAGCATTGCGCGACAACAGTTCTGTCGTGGTCTTTTCTCTCGAGATGTCACGTGAAGAGTTAGTGACCAGAATGCTTTCATCAGAGACCGGGATCAAGTCTGAATATTTAAGAAACGGCAATCTCAAAGACTCTGACTGGGACGCAATAATGCAGGGCGCTGGCGTCATATCCCGCTCCGCCCTCATCATAGAGAATACTCCGGCTGTCTCCGTATCGGAGCTTCGCTCAAAATGCAGAAAATACAAGGCAGAGAAGGATCTGAAGCTTGTGATCATAGATTATCTTCAGCTGATGACGGTTGGAAGGAATGTGGAATCGCGCCAGAATGAGATATCCGAGATATCAAGATCCCTGAAAGCGATAGCCCGCGAGCTTGATGTGCCTATAGTAGCCCTCTCCCAGCTGAACCGCGGTGTAGAGGCAAGGGAGGACAAGCGTCCAATGCTTTCGGATCTCCGTGACTCCGGAGCTATCGAGCAGGACGCGGATGTCGTGATGTTCATCTACAGGGATGATTATTATAATAAAGATTCGCCGGACAAGGGCGTTTCAGAGATAATAATAGCCAAGCAAAGGAACGGTCCCGTCGGAACCGTGAAACTCACCTGGCATCCGCAGTACACAAGATTCCAGAACTACACGAAGGTGGATGACAGCACGATCAAGCCTTCTGAGGAATAAAGCAAAAGAGACAATAAGAAAAGAAATACCCCGCCGGTTCTCCGGCGGGGTATTTAATGACTGTTTTTTTCAGCCCTGGGAAATAGCGCCTGTAGGGCAAACGCCTGCGCAGGTTCCGCAGTCAATGCACTTTCCTGCATCGATGTTGTACTGTGAATCTCCCTGGGAGATAGCGCCGACAGGGCACTCAGGCTCGCAAGTTCCGCAGCTTACACATGAATCACTGATAACATATGCCATGATAACACCTCTTCTTTCCATATCCGTTATAGTTACGACCGGATACGTTTCCTGCCGGTCACTGAATTGAATATACTATTTGAGTTTTTTTTTTACAAGAATCTTTTTGTACAATCTAGTACAAAATGGGGTGCAAAGCGTTAAATACACTATCTTTTGTTAGTATATTGAAACAGAAAGACGGCGGGTATATACTTACGGGGTATCGGTGAAAAGTACTTGAAAGGAAGATGATTATGGATATGACGGCTGAGAAGACAGAGGGAGGCAAGGAGCTTTTTGTTTCAAAGGAAACACTGATCGGGGAACTGCTCCAGATAGACAGCGGAGTCGGTTATATACTCATGGGGATAGGAATGCATTGCTTCGGCTGCCCCGCATCTCAGATGGAGACGATCGAGGAGGCCGCAATGGTGCATGGTGTTGACCCTGATGCCCTTTGCGACGAGATCAATGATTACATAGCAACCCACAGAAAGACCGCAGAGGTAGCGGAAGCATAAGGAAGCGGTTTTTTCCACAACGAAAGACAAAGCGGCAGCCGCAATCCGGCCGCCGCTTTTTACATCCCAATATTTTCTATCATCCGATAATTTCGTTTCCGGATTGACAAAGAACAGTTATTCCGATCGTTTGGGTATTTTCTGCTTCTTGTCAGGACAGCAGGGATTCTCTTTTTCCTTGTTGTGATAATCTTGAGACCCAAACGAGCGGAAGAAAAATATCACTCTATAAACAAACCCTCCTTTATTCACTCGGGACTTTTGTTTTCCCCCAAAAAAGCGGAAATGGCATCTATGTCTTCATTTGAGATACAGAATGGATCCCTGATATAAGGTATCCTTCGGAGCCTGATCGAAAACTCCTTCCTGAAGCGGTCAATGTCAGGTGAAGCCGCGCAAAAGGAAGAGATCCCGCTCTCCAGAAGCCACGGTCTTTCGTTTATGATGGTACGCATCAGCTCACGAAATTCCTGATATCTAAAGGGACTTACGCTTCCTGTGATGAAGAGCCGTTTTCCCGCTATATCGCGCGCTGTCTCGAGAGCAGTGTTCCCGGTGATAAGCCCGAGATCAAGGATAATAGCCTCATAATCAAGCGCTTTGATAAAAGCAAGGTCACTTTTCTTCGCGTCAGGAAAATAGTCCGCTCCAAGATATGAAAAGCCGCATACAGGTCCGGAAATTATGGCGTTTTGTCCTTCGTCACCTGCAAGAGTCAGAAGTCCTTTGATAGCTCCGTGTCCGGACAATTCAACCAGAGCCGATCTCATCATCTTCACAGAGGACAGGAAACTTTGGATCGACACGGCAAGGTGTGTCGCACCGAGACCGCGTCCCGCCGAGGCCACGGCATAGATATCCGCAGGCCGTCTTTTGTAGCTTCGCTCCTTCTCCTTTTTTCTTCTGCCAAACATCATGAAAGAAGTTCCCTTTGAAGCTCTTTAAAAAACCTTTCCTTTTCTTCCGTCATTACGAACGGATCATCATCAGGGGGAAAGCCCCAAACCTTTTGGCCTATTGCCTTTGACACAGCTATCCCGAGTGCTCTTTTCCGGGGGTTTAAGATGACAGCGGTCCTGCTTCCGAGTATCGCATCATTTGGAAGCGCGATCTCCCGCCATGGACAGGAGCCAAGGACATAGATGATGACATCCGAGTCGAAGGCCGCGTTTTGATCAGTCCCGCAGTCTGTCACCCTTATTCCCGGAGGGCTCTTTATTTTCTCTGCGGCAGGACCTCTGTCCATGATCGCCGCAAAGTCTGCGTGTTTTAAGAGACTGTCGCCCTTTTGGGACAGTGCCTTCAGGTTTTTGGCCAGATACCTTGTCACAGGGGTCTTTGATCTGTTCCGGTAATACGCCCTTTGCCCGGTGTGGTTCAAATACACGGTCAGGGCGATCGCAAAGTGAGTAGCGCCTGACGTTGGCGCAGCCCCTATGACTGCTGCGTTTTCAAAGAGAAGACCTCCGTTTTTTCTTTTGCCGTGACCGTCCTGCCACAATTTCTTGAACTGCTCCGCCGATTCCGGGCGTTTCCCGGGATCCGGGTGTCCTGCCCTTTCAAGGAGTGCCGCGATCTTCGGCGGCATCGGGCTTTTTGAGTGCCGGTACAGCTCCCTTGCAACCATAGCAAGACTGTAAATGTCACTCTCAATTCCCGCCCTGTTTTTGCTCAGGCATTCCGGAGCTGTGTAGCCATAGGTCCCGTAAATAACGAAATCTGGATTGTTGCCGGATTTTGGCATTCTACGGGCTGAGCCGTAGTCGATGAGGCACAACCTTTCACCTTTCATGATGAGGTGTTCCGGTTTCAGGTCAAGATACAATATTGGTCCGCCGGGGGATGTATGCATAATGCTCAGGATGTCCGCAGTCTTTTCTATTATGGAAAAGACCTCCTGCCCCGAAAGACTGTGCTCCGAGATGAAGCTTTCGAGTGATACGCCCGGGATATACTCTTCTATGAGACAGACGGAATTTCCGTCTTCTGCCGCATCATACAATGCCGGTATTCCCTGACCACACAGCTTCGATAGTATCCTTGCCTCGTTTGAGATCTGCCCCCTCGTCTCATCAGCCGCCACAGCTATTTTCATAACCCTGACAGCACCGAGGGTTTTGTGCCTGACACGATAGACCTTGGTTTTCTCACTGTCCTTCAGTGTATCAACGTACTCAAAGGTGTCAGAAAAGAATTGCAGTAAAATGATTTTTTCTCCTTCCGTTTTGTTTCATCCGGAAGGTCTGTCTCTTTATGGCGGAGGTTATATCACTTCTTGAAACACGCTGTCAATCAATATTTGGTATATTTTATAAAGGTTTTATAATTACCCAATTTTATTTATAAAAATTTTATAAATCCATCTTTGTATTATTTCTTCTTTTTTCCCGGCATGTATAATGCTATAATATAGTCTGAATAACTATAAAAAAGAAAGGAGTTAGCGCTATGCGGATAGAAAAAATAAACGAAAACCAGATACGCTGCTTCCTTACGAAAGAAGATCTTGAAGCCAGGAACCTCAAGCTTTCCGAACTTGCCTACGGAAGTGACAAGGCGAAGGAGCTTTTCAGGGAGCTAATGCGCTGGGCTTTTTATAAATTCAATTTTGACGCTGAAAACATCCCGCTGATGATAGAGGCGGTGCCGCTTTCGGCGGATTCGATACTTCTTATCGTTTCAAAGGTGGCTTATCCGGATGAATTTGACTCGAGATTTTCCGAGTTTACGGAAGGGGCCGGCGGCGGCTTTGACTGGGAGGATGACGACGACTTCGAGGATCCCTCGTCCCTTTTTTCGCCTTATCAGGGAGCGCCCCGTTTCAATTCGGTTTCCGACAAGATAGAAAGCGCACATGACGTTCTTCGCCAGTACCGGGAGAATGCGGCAGCCCTTGCGGCGGCGGAAGCGGCGGTGGATGCTCTCGCGCAGGGCGCGATCAAGGCAGCCGGAAAGGAAAGAGCCACAGGCGACGTCCCCAAAGCCTCTGTTTCTCCGCTTCTTAAAGGAATGGGCGAGAACGGTGCAGTCCTTCCACCGGCCGTGGAAACGGAAGAGATCCTTCCGGGTGCGCCGGTTCCGGCGAAAAGTCCCGAAGAGGAGGATATCCTTCCTTTTGCGACAGATGAAGGTTCGGTGACAGAGAAGACTGCTGCAGAAGACAGCTCAAAGAAGCCTGCCTCAACGCAGAGCGGCAATGATACTCCCGTTTCAAAGCAGAGTATGACAGCGATGACTCCGCAGGCCTTCGCTGCAGCGCTTTCCGGCGCATTGAATGCGGTGCGGAACGGAGGGAGCAGCGGAAATTACGCGAGGATGTTCCGTTTCGACTCATTGGATGATGTTATTACAGCGGCGCGCATCATAGCGCCCTGCTACAAAGGAGTGAATTATCTCTACAAGGACGCGGAAGGGAGATTCCACCTGATAGTCACAATGGCAAATGAGGATCCGGTCGTTTACAACAAAGTAGTGAACATGCTTACGGAGTTCGGGTCACGCGAGCCCTTAAGTCATGAGACTACGTCCTTCATGGACGAGCACGACAACATAGTGCTGAAGGAAAATGCGCTTCAGAGGCTGGCCGGTCTGATCTATATCGAAAAAGAAAGTGAAGATAATGGATAAAGGCGGATTTGACGAGACAGAACAGAAAATATTATCAGAGATAATGGGCGGGGCGGACGGTCTTCAGGGCTCTGCCGGACCAAACGGCCCGGGTACTGGAGAGGCAGCGCAGGAAACCCCGCCTGAGGTGAAGCAGATCTTTGAAGAGGCTCAGGGTTCTTTGAGCAAGGCACAGGGATCTTTGGGCGGGACTCAGGAAACTCAGGAAACCGTGATGCGGCCGGCCGTGAACACGCCCGGTGAGCCTGAGTTCATGAGTATCAGATCAAGCCAGAGTGCCGGAGGCGGCGACGAAGAAAAGGCCTTTGGCAGGAGTCCGGACACCTCCCGCGGAGGCGGAAGCATCCCTCCGGACGAGCCCCCGGGAAAGAGGGCTACAGGCAAAGGCGGCAATGGCTTTCCCGCCTTCTTTAATGCGCACAAAAGAAGTCTCGTCCTTATCGTCCTCGTCCTTGCCGGAGTTCTCGCGCTTACGATAGGCGTCCTTTATTGGCGTTATTCCCCTACGAAGGAGCATATGGATCTTTCAAAGTTCTTTGTCCTTTCGGGCGACAAGGACGCGGCGGTGATAGTGGACGGGGAATATGATCCTGACAAAAAAGGCGCTGTCGTCGAAGGAAGGATCGACGGGAACCAAAACGCTTATCTCGAATTGAATTTCCTGAAGACCAACTTTGACCGCGGTTATACCTATGATGAGAACAATGGTATACTGCGCTATGCCACGGACAGGGAGCTTATTACCGCAAATCTTGATTCTTCGTCCTATACCGTGGGAAAGAGCTCGAAAGACCTCGGAAAGACCATACTTGTAAAGGACGGCTATGATGTGTTCCTCTCGCTTGATTTCATCAAGCTTTTTACTGATATCGACTATGTAACTTATCCTTCTCCGAACCGGATAGCGGTTTCGACCGGTGGCCTGAAGACTCTCAATGCCTCTATTACTCATGATACGGCAGTCAGGAAGAACGGCGGCGTGAAGAGCCTCATCCTTGAAGACGCTGTAAAGGGCGAGGGCGTGAAGGTTCTTGAAAATTACGGGAAGTGGTCGAAGGTACTTACGGAGAACGGTGTTCTTGGTTTCGTTGAGAACAGGCGTCTTTCCGATGCGACAGAGTCGGTGAATGCGAAACGCCTGCCCGAGCCTGTTTACAACCACATTACCTCTGACAAAAAGATCTGTCTCTTGTGGCATCAGGTCAATACCCAGGTCCAGAACAGCAGCATCTCAAATATCCTCGAAAAGGCGAAGGGCGTGAATGTCATGGCTCCCACCTGGTATGTGGTAAAAGACAACGACGGAAACCTTGAGAGCTATGTCTCCACTGCCTATGTGAAGGCCTGCCACAACGCCGGCGTGAAGGTCTGGGCGACCGTGAACAATATCGATATAAAGACTGACGGCGCACTTCTCTTAAATACCGTTTCCTCCCGCGATACCCTCGTGAACAATCTCATCGCCGCGGCGATAAGCAATGACCTTGACGGCATCAACGTCGATTTTGAGGGCCTGCCGGCAAAGGCCGCCGACGGCTACCGCCAGTTTATCAGAGAGCTTTCCCTGAAGTGCGAGGCAAATGAGATAGTGCTTTCTGTTGATAATTATGTTCCGACGGCTTCAAATGCCTACTATGACAGGGCGAATCAGGCCGACTACGCCGATTATGTAGTGATAATGGGCTATGACGAGCACTGGAGCGGGAGCAAGGATCCGGGGAGCGTTGCCTCCCTTCCTTTCGTGAAAAAGGGCATAGAGGATACAAAAAAAGATGTTCCCGCTGACCGCATCATCCTTGGAATGCCTTTCTATACAAGAGTCTGGCAGATCAACAACAATGGCGAAGCCGTGACATCAGACGTGCTTTCAATGGACAATACCGATGCGTGGATAGAGGAGAACAAGGTCGTTCCCATCTGGGATGAGAGCCTCGGCCAGAATGTCGGCGAATACAAAAAGGACAATCTCATCTACCGCTGCTGGCTCGAGGACGAGCAGTCGCTGATACTGAAGCTCCAGCTGATGCAGGAAAACCGCCTTGCAGGCGGGGCGTTCTGGAAGAACGGTCAGGAGAAGCGGTCGGTCTGGGATATCATCATTACCTATATGCGATGAAAACGAGGATAGCAAAGCTTATGTGTGAGGAAGCCCTTCAAACCGAAGAGGGCGCCTCTGTCATCGAAGAAGCAGGAGAAATAATAAGGCGCGGCGGTCTTGTCGCCTTCCCGACCGAGACAGTCTATGGTCTCGGTGCAGATGCTGTGAATAAAGCGGCTGCAAAGAAAATATATGAAGCGAAGGGGCGCCCCTCCGATAACCCGCTCATAGTACACATTGCGTATATAAGCCAGCTTGCTGAGATAGCGGGGAAAATAAGCCCGGAAATGAAGGCTCTCTCTGACGCCTTCTGGCCCGGTCCGCTTACCATGATAGTGAATCAGCGAGAAGGTGAGCCTTTGATACCCAGGGAGACCACAGGCGGGCTTTCGACCGTGGCTGTTCGCTTTCCCTCCCATCCCATCGCAAACGCGCTCATCAGGGAATCCGGCAGGATGATAGCTGCTCCCTCCGCGAACCTGAGCGGCAGACCTTCTCCGACCACAGGACAGCACGTGATAGAAGACCTTGACGGCAAGGTCGATATGATAATCGATTCGGGCTCCGTTGACATAGGCCTTGAGTCCACGATAATCGACCTTACCGGGGATGTGCCCATGGTGCTGCGCCCGGGCTATATCACAAGAGATGAGCTTTCAAAAGTGCTCGGGGCGGTAGAACTTGACCCCGCTGTAGCGGGCATCGAGGGCAGTGCGCCGCCGAAGGCTCCGGGAATGAGATATCGGCATTATGCTCCAAAGGCGCACCTTACGATAGTTGAGAAAAAGAGTGATCTCGCTGAGTCCCTTCAAGAAAGGATAATAAATGAGGCGCTCACTGCTATGGAGAAGGGCTTAAAGACTGCCATTATCTGTGCGGATGAGAACGCGCACCTATATGAGGGACTTGAAAATGTGAAGGTATACGACATCGGGCGGTTTTCGGATGATGACGAGATAGCGGGGAATCTTTTCTCGGTGCTCCGTAAGTGCGACGAGGACGGGATGGAGCGGATCTTTTCCGAGGGCTTTGACACTCCGCGGCTTGGGGGAGCCATAATGAACAGGCTCCTCAAGGCAGCAGGACACGATATTCTGGAGATCTAGCATTATTCATGAACAGAGTAACGAGGATAATATTTGCGGATTCTGACGGTCTGTCGCGGGCGCCAATGGCTGCGGCATTATTTTCTATGATCTACGACAAAAAGGACGTGGAGGTCTTTTCGAGAGGCATCAATGTTGCATTTGAGGAACCGCTGAATCAGAAGGCCGACGCCGTGATGATCGGAAACGGTATTGAGACAACGGGAATGAAGTCGAGGGCGCTCAAGAATTACGAGATCACGGACCGGACTATTATCTTTACGATGGAGGCCCGGGAAAGGGCCGATATACTCTCGGGCTTTGAGAGCGCGAGAGGCGAGAATGTGAGAGTGCTTTCGGACTATGTGGGGGACCAGCTCGAGATAATGGACCCCTACGGCGGAACGGTACAAAGCTACGGGCTCTGCTTTGAGCTCATAAAGACGACCATCAAAAAGCTCGTGGCGATGCTTGAGGATGACGGCATATTTGTAAGGGAGGATGACTGAAAAATGCTGGGCTGCAAGAGGACTGATTATATTTCTTGGGACGAGTACTTTATGGGCATAGCCCTTCTTTCGGGAATGCGCTCGAAGGATCCGCATACGCAGGTCGGTGCCTGCATAGTGAGCCAGGACAACAAGATCCTTTCAATGGGCTACAACGGTTTCCCGAACGGTGTCTCGGATGATGATTTTCCCTGGAACAGGGACGGAGACCCGCTTGAGAACAAGTATTTCTATACCACCCACTCCGAGTTGAATGCCATACTGAATTACAGGGGCGGGACGCTTGAGGGCTCAAAGCTTTACGTGTCGCTCTTCCCCTGCAATGAATGCGCGAAGGCGATCATCCAGAGCGGGATCAAAGAGATAATATACGACAGCGACAAGTACGGACAGACTCCCTCCGTCATTGCATCAAAGCGCATGCTCGATGCCGCGGGAGTCACCTACAGGAAGTATATCCCGAGTGGGCGGGAGGTTTCGATATCATTATAACCTTGATTACAAAGGGCGTTTAATGTAGAATGTTTTGGTCCGGGCAGTCGGGGGAGCAGCGGTCCCCTGTATCGGAAGTCCGCTATACGCCGAGATGATGCCCTGGCCGAGGATTTGAAGCAAAGGCGAGCCCTTTTTGTGCGGTGTTGAGATCTGGGTCCTGCGCGGCGGGAACCCGCGAACCGTGTCAGGTTGGGAACAAAGCAGCACTAAACGGGAGCTTCCGGGTGCCGCAGGGTCGCCTGGGTTGAGCTGTTGCATTAAGTAAGCTCTTCTTTGCCGAGGTTCGAAGCCGGGCGCCCAGACATCTTTTTAATTATAATTATATTGGAGGTCACCACCCGCTATGGCAGCCCGAGACAGGACCGAAGAGGTATTAAGAAAGATCCACCTTCTTTTTCAGAAGTCTGTTCCATACAACAACAGCAAGAGAAGTGTCATTATCGACAAGAACGACATGATGGATCTTCTCAAACAATTGAATGACTGCATCTATGATCTGCTCGACGAATACGAGATGACGTCCGCAAGCCGGGACAAGGCTGAGAGACGCCAGCAGAAGCAGGCGGAGAGCATGGCTTTTGATGCGAGAAGAAAGGCGGACGACATCTATGCAGCGTCCGTTCTTTATGCTGACAGATCACTTCAGGAGGTGGAGGCGGAGCTTTCCGCCACTTCTGACGGATACACGGCCGTTTACGAGGATTTTATGGCCAGGATCAAGGAGCAGAAGGAAGAGATAAAGAAGAACCGCCTTGATCTGAAGAGTTCCCTCCAGGATCTCATAGATACTCAGAAGTACATGAACCTCATCGAGGACGAAAATCTCCGTCTCGCAAAGGAGAAGGAGAGGCTCGAAAGCGGAAAGAAGGGCTCCTCAAAGGGCAAGCCAAAGGAGCAGGCAAAAGACAAAGAAAAGGAAAAGGACTTCTCCGCTATCAAGCCCGAGATCAAGGTCAACGAGGAATATTTCCGTGCGCAGGGACTTGATGTTGAGACAGGCGAGCCCGTATCAGATACCAAAGAGGATCTGCCGCAGGATGAGGCCGACAAGATCGCAGACGAGACCATAGCTGCAGTTTCCGCGGATCTTGATGAAGAATATTTCAAATGGAAGGATGAAGGCAAGGACGGCTCCGATGACAAGGAAAAGTCCGGCAAAAAGAAGGGCTTCGGCCTCTTCGGGAAAAAGTCATGAAGATAATAAAAGACGGTGCTTTTTTAATAGATCAGCGCGAGATCAAAGAGGAAAGCGGAGTTTCAAAAGAAGAAGCCGGAAAGGGAACCCTTGCCTGGTCTATCCTCCACGGGCACAGCAAAAGCGGGGATGATGAAAAGCTTCAGATCCGCTTTGACAAGCTTACGAGCCACGACATTACCTATGTCGGGATAATCCAGACTGCAAGGGCTTCAGGTCTCACTGAATTTCCGGTTCCCTATGTCCTCACGAACTGCCACAACTCGCTCTGCGCGGTGGGCGGAACTATAAACGAGGATGACCACATGTTCGGGCTTTCAGCCGCGAAAAAATACGGCGGTATCTACGTTCCCCCTCATCAGGCCGTGATCCACCAGTACGCCCGCGAAGAGCTTTCTGAGTGCGGCGCTATGATACTCGGTTCCGACTCACACACGAGATATGGTGCTCTCGGAACGATGGCTATGGGCGAGGGCGGTCCCGAGCTTGTGAAGCAGCTTCTGAAAAGGACCTATGACATTGATATGCCGCGTGTCGTACTTGTCTACCTCACGGGAGAACTGCCCTTCGGCGTAGGACCGCAGGATATCGCCATAGCGCTTATCGGCGAGGTTTTTTCCTCAGGCTTCGTAAAGAATGCCGTCCTGGAATTCGCAGG
>CACYBK010000054.1 GCA_902772635.1 uncultured Lachnospiraceae bacterium
GCCGGTGTTCTCAATGGCGGCTTCAGAGAATGACAGACTGGAGATTCTTGACGAGAGCTTGCAGGACTATGATTTGGGCGCAATATTCCCAAAGACGCAAAAGGGGGAGAAGCTCCTTTCAGAGTTCAATGAATTTATCGCAAAGCTGAAGGCAAGCGGTGAGTTGGATAAGATATACACGAAGTGGAAGACCGGACCTGAAGAGAAAAAGACCCTGCCGGATTATCTGAATTTCCCTGCGCCAAACGGGATGATCACCATGGCTACCGAGGGCTCATATCCTCCATTTGATTACTTTCGTGGAACTGAGATCGTGGGAGTTGAGGTGGATCTTGCCGCCCGGTTTTGCGAGGCTTACGGTTACGGATTGATGATCGATACCATGAACTTCGACGGCGTTCTGGCTTCAGCTCAAACAGGCAAGGCGGATTTTGGCTTGGCCTGCATCACCATCTCCGAGGAGCGGAAGGAAAGCGTCAATTTCTCAATTCCCTACTACAACAGCAGCGCCAAGCTCATGATATTGAAGGATAATGCAGGCGCCGGATCAAATGTCAGCCCCGGGTCGGATAATTCGTTTCTCAGAGGTATCGGGGAAAGCTTCGAAAAGACCTTTGTCCGTGAGGAGCGCTGGAAACTCTTTTTGGAAGGTGTTTTGACGACCCTTGTTATCACGCTCCTCGCTATGCTCTTCGGCACGATCCTTGGTTTTCTGATATTCATGCTCTGCCGGAAAGGAAATCCTGTGGCGAATATCATCACACGGATCTTCCTTTGGCTCTTACAGGGCATGCCGGCGGTCGTCCTTTTGATGGTCCTTTATTTCATTGTCTTTGGATCGGTTTCGATAAGCGGTGTAGCCGTTTCAGTGATCGGTTTCACACTTACCTTCGGCGCGGCTGTATTCGGGCTCATAAAGATGGGGGTTGGTACGATCGACAGAGGGCAATACGAAGCCGCGTACGCGCTCGGCTATTCAAATACTAGAACCTTCTTTCGGATCATACTTCCCCAGGCACTTTATCATGTGCTGCCCGCCTACAAAGGCGAGGTCGTAAGCCTCATCAAGGCGACGGCTATCGTTGGTTATATCGCGGTACAGGATCTGACCAAGATGGGCGATATCGTCCGAAGCCGGACCTATGAAGCGTTTTTCCCGCTGATCGCCGTGACGATCATCTACTTCGCTCTGGAGGTTCTGATCGGGAGAATAATAAGCAGACTCAGCATCAACATCAATCCGAAACGACGCAAACCATCAAAGATACTGAAGGGGGTGAATACAAATGATCAGAATTGAGCATCTGAAAAAAGAATATCCCAATGTCACGCCTCTTAAGGATGTGACTGTGGAAATAAATGACGGCGACGTGATCTCCATCATAGGCCCGTCCGGCACCGGAAAGAGCACGCTTCTCCGCTGTATCAACCAACTTGAAAAGCCCACGAGCGGAAAGATCTTTGTGGACGGCCTTGAGATCACAGATCCCAAATGCGACATCAACAAGGTGCGCCGGAAGATGGGGATGGTGTTCCAGAGCTTCAATCTTTTCGGTCACAAGACCATTATCGAAAATATAATGCTGGCTCCCATGGATCTTTTGGGCAAAAGCAAACAGGAAGCCTATGATACCGGAATGAAGCTGCTTCGCACGGTGGGACTGGCGGAAAAGGCTCTTAATTATCCTGATGAGCTGTCAGGCGGGCAGAAGCAGCGTATCGCGATCGCCAGGACGCTTGCTATGGATCCCGATGTGATACTTCTTGACGAGCCGACGAGCGCCCTCGATCCCACTATGGTAGGTGAGGTTCAGGCGGTCATCCGTGATCTTGCAAAGACCGGAAAGACCATGATGATCGTCACGCACGAGATGAATTTCGCAAAGGCGATCTCAAACCGCGTTTTCTATATGGAAAACGGCGGCATTTACGAAGACGGCTCACCGGAGCAGATTTTTGACAATCCAAAGCGCGAAAACACGCGCCGCTTTGTTCGGAGACTGAAGGTTCTTGAACTGAATATCGAAAGCCGTGATTACGACTTCATCGGCATGCAGGGGCAGATAGAGGTATGGTGCGCAAAGAATCAGATCTCCCCGAATTATTCAAATCGAATCCAGCTTGTTTTTGAGGAAACCACAAATCTTCTGATCCCTCTTCTAAAGACCCCGAAGGTTCAGGCTGTCTGCGAATATTCTTCTGAGACAGAACTCGCAGTATGGACTTTCAGCTATGCCGGTGAAAAAGTGGATATCACAAAAACAGAAGATGAGATTTCACTTTCGGTGATCAAAGGTCTGGCAGGATCGATCGACTATGAATGGGCGGAAAATGAGGAATTGCAAAATTGCCTCAAGTTGAATATCAGATCAGATGGAATAGTTTCATAAAGTGTAGAAACCCACGGGAGGATGTTTGCGGAAAGGGGAGGCAGAGCTTATGGCAAATGAGATTAATGTCAAAGCAAGTCTTGAAAACCTACAGGAAGTGATCGCTTTTGTAGACGGCTTCGTCGAAGAGCTCGGTGCGTCAATGAAAGCGCAGATGCAGATAGATGTTGCCGTTGAGGAGATCTTCGTAAACATAGCAAGCTATGCCTATGCTCCGGATACGGGAGATGCGGTCATTTCGGTGGAGACAGATACTGAGAAAAAGCAGGTTTTGATCACATTCAAGGACTCCGGAGTCCCTTACAATCCCCTTGAAAAGGAGGACCCTGACGTGACTCTTTCCGCCGATGAGCGCGGTATCGGCGGGCTTGGGATATTTATGGTCAAAAAGAGCATGGACGATATGCGGTATGAGCGAAAAGACGGATGTAATGTGCTGACGATCGTGAAAGGGGTATAGGGGCTGCTCTCTATAGGAGGTTGAAGACATTGAATAAAAGGATATTCCCGGTCATTGCGATAGCGGTCCTTTCCTTCAGTCTGTTTGCAGGCGTTGCGGTAAGAGCTGAAGGAACGGGGCAGGAAACAGCTGCTTCTTCGGAGAAGCAAAATTCCGGGGAACTGAAAAAAGTCTCTGATCTTAGCAACAAAACGATCGGTATACTTACGGGATCAGTCTTCGATGCGATCGTATCCGAGGCACTGCCTGATGCAAAGATCACCTATTTTAATTCGCATGCTGATTCGGTAGCGGCATTGAATGCAGGAAAGATTGATGCCATTCCCGCTGATGAGCCTACGCTTTTGCGGATCGTCAAAGAGTACGACAATATCATGATAATGGATGACACCATTGGTTCCTTCGAATATGGCTTTGTTTTTCCCAAGAGCAGTTCCGGAGAAAAAAAGCTTTCAGAGTTCAATGAATGGCTTGCAAAGTTCAAAGAAAGCGGCGAACTTGAAGAGTTGATCCAAAAGTGGAAATCAGAAGATGAAAGCAAGATGACAATGCCGGACGTTTCTTCTCTTCCTTCGACAAACGGGAAACTTACAATGGTTACTGAGGCTTCCGGTCCTCCGTTTGGCTACGTTCGCGGGAGCGATACGGTGGGAATCGATATAGATATTGCCGCGGAGTTCTGTAAGGCCAAAGGCTATGGATTGAATGTTCAGATAATGAGGTTTGACGGTCTTCTGACTGCAGTGCAGTCCGGCAAGGCGGATTTTGCTGCATCAGGAATTACTATCACTGCGGAACGGGCAGAGAGCGTCAACTTTTCAATACCATACTATTCATGCCCCGCCTCATTTCTGATATTGAAGGAAAGAGGAGGCGCTGCTGCAGATGTCCGCCCTGAGTTTTCCGAATTTTCCGAGCTTTCGGGAAAGACCGTATCCCTGCTCACCGGCGCGCCCTTTGAGGAACTGGTCAAGAGCAAAGCTCCGGGTGTTTCGGATTTCACTTACTTCAACAGCACACCGGATGCGATCCAGGCGCTCAAAACAAAAAAGACCGATGCCTTTTTCATGAATAATGCCGTAGGTCAGCTTATTATCAACAGAAATCCTGATCTTGCGATCTTTCCAAAGAGCCTTGATGATTCCAAATTCGGGATTGCCTTTGCAAAGGGCGATCCCCGCAGGGATGAGTGGCTGGCAGCCTTCAAAGAGATCCCAAATTCAGAGATCGAGAAGGCATGGGACAAGTGGACAGGAGCTGACGAAAGCGTCAAGGAGCTTCCTGCGCAGGATTGGCCGGGTACAAAAGGAACGCTTCATGTGGCTGCTTGCGATACGCTTGAACCAATGAGCTATGTCGGAAAAGACAATGAGGTGAAGGGCTTTGACATAGAGATCATTCTGATGATAGCCAAAAAGCTTGACTACAAGGTTGAGTTTACCGGGATGGACTTTGCTGCAATACTTGCCGGCGTACAATCAGGAAAGGCTGATATGGGCACCGGGAGCATCGTTATCACACCTGAACGCTCCCAGGCAGTGGATTTCATTGATTATTATCCGGCAGCCTTTGTGCTTGTAGTCCGGACTGTTTCCGCATCGCCGCAACAGCCATCTTTCCTTCAAAGTATCGGTGAAAGCTTCGAAAAGACCTTCGTTCGTGAGGATCGCTGGAAACTCTTTGTGGAAGGTGGTTTGACGACACTTGTCATCACGCTCCTTGCCATGCTTTTTGGTACGATCCTCGGCTTTTTGATATTCATGCTTTGCAGGAACCAGAATCCCGTGGCAAACATCATCACAAAGATCTTCCTTTGGCTCATACAGGGCATGCCGGCGGTCGTCCTTTTGATGGTGCTTTATTTCGTAATCTTTGGATCGGTTTCGATAAGCGGTGTAGTCGTATCAGTGATCGGCTTCACACTTACTTTTGGCGCGGCGGTATTCGGGCTTTTGAAGATGGGCGTTGGCGCGATCGACAAAGGTCAGTACGAAGCCGCATACGCGCTTGGCTATTCAAATACCAGGACCTTTTTCAAGATCATACTTCCACAGGCGCTTTATCACGTGCTGCCCGCCTACAAGGGCGAGGTCGTAAGCCTCATCAAGGCGACGGCAATTGTTGGTTATATCGCGGTACAGGACCTGACCAAGATGGGGGATATCGTTCGAAGCCGAACCTATGAGGCATTTTTCCCGCTGATCGCCGTGACGATCATCTACTTCGCGCTGGAGGTACTGATCGGGAGAATAATAAGCAGGGTTACCATAAACATCAATCCCAAACGCCGCAAACCCTCAAAGATACTTAAAGGGGTGAATACCAATGATCGGTGAATGACGGTGCCGGCCCCGGCTTTAATGCTCCCGAGGGGACAGTCCGCATCTCTCTTGCGAATCTGAATGAGGAAGATCATATGGAGATTGGAAGAAGGCTCAATGAACTTCTATCTGAGTATTGGGAAAAATACGAAATGAAGGAGCCGCTCAAGGACGCAGCGTGACCGGACGCATTAATAGAAGATCAGGGAGGAAGCAGCTATGAAGCAGTTTTTGAGTTCGCTTGGAAAGAAGCTTTTCGGAGGGATCAACCTGACCTGGCCGAAGCTTATCATAGCAGCAATCGCAGCCGGAGCATTTACCGCGTTGATGGCGAACATACCGGCCTTGAAATACACATCCTTCCATGCCATAGTTGTGACCTTTGAGATGTGGGTCCTCTTTGGCATCATTATCATAATGAACAGCAAGTCAAATCTTGATTCCGCGTTCAAGTGCTTTGTGTTTTTCCTTATCAGTCAGCCCCTTGTTTATCTTCTGCAGGTGCCCTTCTCCTGGCAGGGCTGGGGGTTGTTCGGGTATTATAAAACCTGGTTTATATGGACATTACTCTGTTTTCCCATGGGCTTCATTGGGTATTTCATGAAGAAGGGAAAGTGGTGGGGCTATCTCATACTGCTTCCCATGATACTTTTGACAGCTGATTCCTATTCTTTATATTTCAGTGATTTTCTGTTCTACGCGCCGAAATACATTTTGATATGGCTGTTCTGCGGCTGCGTCATTATCTTCTATCCTGTGCTGATATTTGAAAACAAGAGAATAAAGCTTGTCGGAGCGGTCATCGGAATCGGGATCGTCGCTGTTCTTACGGTCCTTGGGCTTTTGAATCCTCCGATCTACAGCACAACCCTTATGGTAGGCGGCGGAGAAAACAAGTTTAACGAAGATTACATGGTTTATCTTGCAGACGAGAGATACGGTACCGCCGAGATGCGCTATGAGTCAGGGATTGAGGATTATCTCATTCATTGTGATTTCAAAAGAGCGGGAAAGACGGTCCTTACAATAGAGGCTCCGGACGGCAGCAGGACTGATTATGAGATCACGATAGAAAGAGATACGTATGATTTGAAGAAGTGCCGCGGGGACGGTTCTTTTGTCACACGATAAATAGAAAGAGGAAAAATGGATATAGAAGAATTCAGCATGCATGATCGCTTTGAGTTTCGTACAATAAGACCGGAAGAAGCTGAAGAAGCTGTTGTGATCGAAAATATATGCTTTCCACCCAATGAAGCATGTTCAAGGGAGAGTATGATCGCGCGTATAGCGGTAGCAGCGGATCTCTTTTTGGTTGCGATCGACCGCAAAACCGGTGAGATCGCCGGTTTTTTGAACGGCATCGCAACAGATGAGTATTCATTCAGGGATGAATTTTTTACAGATGAAACGACGCACAACTGTGATGGCAAAAATGTAATGCTCCTTGGTCTTGATGTTTTACCCCAATACAGAAGACAGGGGCTTGGGAGAGAACTTGTCATGACCTATTGCTTCAGAGAACGGGAGCGGGGACGAAAAAGACTTGTCCTTACCTGCCTTTTGGAGAAGGTTTCTATGTATACGAAGTTTGGATTCAGGGATCTGGGCGTATCAGCTTCCAAGTGGGGAGGCGAGGAGTGGCACGAGATGGATATTATCCTTGAGGATCAGGGGAAAGTATAGCATTGAAAAAATAGTATTTTACGGAGATTCCAATACCTACGGATATGATCAAAGAGGCTTCCTCTCGATGCGCTATCCCGGGGAGGTGCGATGGACGGAAAAGATAAGGGAGCGCTTTGATGGCGTTTATGAGATCATAGAAGAGGGACAAAACGGCAGATTACTGCCAACGCTTCCGGAAGAAGAATTTGACCCTTTTCTCCCTCGCAACTGATCCGCCCATCCGGTAAAAAAACACAAAAAAAGGAGGAACACAAAAATGAAAAGAGTAGCAGATTTTCTGAAAGAAGCAGGTACGTATTATCTTGCAACGGTTGAGGGTGACCAGCCCAGGGTTAGACCTTTCGGAACAGCTCACATATTTGAAGACAGGCTGTACATTCAGACCGGCAAGGTAAAGGATGTATCAAAGCAGATTCATGCCAATCCAAAGGTTGAAGTATGTGCGTTCAAGGATGGCAAATGGCTTCGTGTTTCAGGGGAACTCGTGGAGGATGACAGGATCGAAGCACGCCAGGCCATGCTTGATGCATATCCGTCATTGCAGAATATGTACAAGGCTGATGACGGCAATACAGAAGTATTCTATTTCAAAGATGCCACAGCGATATTCAGTTCATTTACTGATGAACCGGAGACAGTGAAGTTTTGAGAGAAAGTGACAAAAGAACCGCCCCCGTGGCACTACAATTTGAAAGGAGTAGAAGAAATGCCTGAAAATGAGGAGTACAGTTTAAGTGTTGGCCGCGGAGATGCTTTGATGATGTATGCAACTTCATCGGGGAGTTACACGATAAGGCTTCATTTCCGCCTTGATGGACCGATCGTGCAGGATGCGATGCAAAGAGCTCTTGACAAGACAGCCAAAAGGTATCCTTATTTCTGCGTCACATTGAAGAAAAATGAACGGGAGTTATATTACGAGAGAAATGATGCTCCCGTGGCGCTTCTTCACACGGATGAAATGATCACATTGGGAACAAAAGAGACCAATGGGCATATCTGGGCAGTTTCCTTCAATGATGACAATCTCTACCTCAATTTTTTCCACGGTCGGGCTGATGGCACCGGGATTTATTTTCTGGCGGGAACCCTTCTGTATTACTATTTTCATGAAGTGTACGGACTCAATGACAGCACAGGGATACGAACATTGGAAACACCTATTACCAAAGAGGAGGCAGCTGATCCTTATGATGCACTTCCTCTCATCGATCTTTCGAAGTTTCAGAGACCGCCTGTGCCGGAAGCCCTCAACATGATGGAAAGTCTTGGCCTGAAAAGGGGGGAAGGAAAGGGGTATATCCGAAAGCTTTCCATACCTGAGGATGTGATGGTTCCCTTTATCAGGGAAAACGATGCAACTCCGGGGATACTTGTATGTGTGTTGATGGCCAGGGCGATCGAACGGGTTCTTCCGGATCACACGCTCCCCATCGTCAATAGTTATGTTATCAATTCCCGTCCCATGCTGAACGCCCGCGAATCCTTCCATAACGCCACCGAAAGGGCGGCGCTGGATTTCAGCGATTCGATCAAAAAGCTGCCGCTGGATATGCAGTGTACCGCTTACCGGGGGAAAACTATCCTTCAAAGTGACGAGGATATGGTAAGAAACAGGGCTGCTGCTTCTGCTTCGATAAGCCAGATGGTTTTGAACCTTCCCGATTTTGACTCAAAGGTACAGGCTGCGAGGCGCGCTATGGGAGGTTTTTTCAAGTCAAGTTCATATGTTGTCAGCTATGTTGGACGATGGGCTTATCCAAAGCTAGGAGAGCATATACTTGAATTCTGGACGGAAACTCCGATAGGAGAATTTCCCCTACTTGAACTTTCCGCAGTAAATGGAAATGTATATATATCAATGCTCCAAGCGTATTGCGAGGATGTATATTATGAGGCGTTCAAAAAGGAACTTGAGGAAAACGGGATCACATATGAGGAACATGGAATGAAGCCGATCCAGGTTCCGGAGATAAGATTTTGACACATGGTGACAAAAGAACCGTCCCCGTGGCACTCCTGTTATAGTATTTTCATGCACGACAAGAATAATAAAAAGCACCGGGGCATTGCCCTGATCATCCTTTCCCTTCTGATATTTCCGGTTTCTTTGCTCTCTGGCTGCGCCCCGGAGGTGCGATCCGATGACTCCGGAGCCCGCGGCATCACATCCGTTGGACAGCTGAATGATTCTGACATACACATCGGTGTTACGACCGATACCTCGGAAGGAACGCTGGTACAGAAAGAATTCCCGAAAGCGCAGATCGAATATTTCAGGGGAGAGATGAACGGATATCTTGCGGTGAGTCAGGGAAAGATCGACGCTTTTGTATTCGACAGACTGTCTATGGACATTGCGATCCAAAACGGACTCAAGGACGTCAGGCTTTTGGATGAAACCGTCGGGGCTGGAAATACCGGTGCAGTCGCGATCTCGCCGGTGTCACAGATCCCTGATCTCGAAACGAAGATCAACACATTTCTTAAGGAGATACGAACGAACGGAACCTTGGACGATATAGCCGAACGCTGGCTTGTGAAGCACGAGGAGAACATGCCGGATATCCCCGTTCCTGAAACATCCGATCTTCATCTTGTTGTAGGAACTACCGGAAGCAATGCGCCGTTTAACTATTACGCCGGCACAGAACTCGTGGGCTACGATATCGAACTTGCGAAGCGTTTTGCTGCATGGCTGGGAGCAACACTGGAATTCAAGACCTATGACTACGACGGCATCGTAGCGGCTGCACAGACCGGCAAGATCGACTGTATTTTCGCCTGTCTGTTCATTACACCGGAACGGAAAGAGGCCATCCGATTCTCCGAGCCGACCTATGTTGGAGAGATCGGCGTAATGGTTCGGGATACACGTTCAAAAAACGCTGTGCCGGAATATACTAAGGCTTCTGATCTCAACGGCAAACGCATTGGCGTCAACACCGGGTCCATTCAGGGGCCGATCGTGGAAAGGGAACTCCCTGAATCCGCGATCAGCTATTATGATACCTCCACGGATCTTCTGACTGCGCTCCGTCAGAACAAAATTGACGCATTCTGCAACCCCGAACTGATCGTCCGCCACATGATGATCGACAATGATGATCTGACTTATCTGGATGAAGAACTGACGGAATCAGTGAATATCGGAGCCATCTTTGGCAAGACAAAAAGAGGAGAAGAGCTTCGGGATGAATTTAATGAATATCTGAAGATCGCCAAAGAGAGTGGTGTTCTGGAAGAAATTGACCGTATCTGGCTCGGAAAAGATGACAGTCAAAAGACCATCACGGATCCCGCTTCGTTACCGGCAAAAAAAGGGACTCTGCGTCTGGCTACGGATTCAACGAATCCTCCGGCCGCATATATCCGAAACAATTCCTTTGCGGGGTTGGATATAGACCTTGCGGTGCGCTTCTGTAAAGCACGCGGCTACGGACTTGAGATCATCAATATGAGCTTCGGCGGTATTGTTGATTCGGTCTCTTCGGGACGAAGCGATTTCGGGATCGGCATGATTGCGATCACGGAGGAACGTAAAGAAAGCGTTTATTTTTCAGATCCGCTCTATACCAGCGCTTCGGTTCTTGCGTATCTTAAAAACAGCAGCGCATCAGAAAGCACGTCCTTCCTGGACAAGCTGATCAGCAGTTTTGAAAAAACATTTATCCGGGAAGACCGGTGGATCCTTTTCCTTGAAGGGATCAAAACGACGATGATCATTACTGCTTTGTCGATCCTCTTTGGCACCGTGCTCGGCTTTATTATTTTCATGACATGCCGTAACGGTCACCCGGTCGCAGACCGGTTAGCGCGATTCTTTGTCTGGCTCGTTCATGGCATGCCCGTGGTAGTGCTGCTTATGATTTTGTACTACATTGTTTTCGGCAATGTTCAGATCTCCGGAACGGTCATTTCCATCATCGGTTTCACTCTGGTCTTTGCCGCATCGGTCGTAAGCATGCTGAAGGTCGGAGTAGGTGCAGTGGAACGGGGACAGCTCGAAGCAGCCTATGCACTCGGTTATCACAACTTCAAGGCCTTCTACCGGATCATCCTCCCTCAAGCCTTGCCGCATTTCATGCCGGCATACAAGGGTGAGATCACTGCGCTTATCAAGGCGACGGCGGTCGTCGGTTATGTGGCGGTGCAGGATCTGACAAAAATGGGTGATATCATTCGAAGTCGTACCTATGAGGCGTTTTTCCCGCTCGTTGTCGTGGCGATCCTGTATTTTGTGCTGGCCGGGATCCTGACTTTTGTCGTCAGAAAAATAGAATTTTGTATTGACCCGAAACGCAGGACGCGCGAAAAGATCCTGAAGGGAGTAGATAAGTGACGGGGAGTGTCCCGTGGCACAGCTTTAGAAAATGATTGGGGGATTTATGATGTTTCGAAAAATGAGACGATTCAGGCAGCAGATTTCAGACGCAGAGTGCATTGAGATACTGAAGAGTGCGAAGAGAGGCGTCCTTTCGCTGATAGGTGATGATGGGTATCCCTATGGGGTGCCCATGGACCATTGGTATTGTGAAGATGATGGGAAGATCTATTTTCACGGAGCGAAAGAGGGACACAAGATCGACTCGATCAAAGCCTGTGACAAAGCCTGTTACTGTGTATATGACGAAGGCTATCGCAAGGAAGGCGATTGGGCGCTTAATATAAAAAGCGTCATTGTTTTCGGCAGGATCAGTCTGGTTGAAGATGAAGAAAAGGCAAGAAATATATGCACTTCGCTTGCCGGGAAGTTTACAGATGATGAAGAGTATCTGGAAAAAGAGCTGAAGAATGCATTTCCAAGAGTTCAGTGTCTGGAGTTTTCACCGGAACATATGACAGGAAAACTGGTTAATGAGTCCTAAAAGATTGGGGGGATGTTTCATGAACAAAAAAACTATCATGGCAATGCCGATAATATGTTTCTGGGCAGTCATAGCGGCCTGTGTTGTCGGGATCATCATCGGTTCCTTCCGGGATTATGAGATCAATGTGGCGTTGGCAAACAAAACAGATATTGGTTCATTTTTTGCTACTTATGGTTCTTACTTTTCCTATGGTCTGTATCCGGCAGCAGGTGCCTGTCTGTATTCGGGATTCAGGAGAAAGGGCGGCGGATATCTCCTGCTGGCTCGTCTGCTCCTGATACTTGGCTGGTTTCTGGCGGTATATTATTCAAACAGCTACAACGGAAAAGCAGTCCGCGCGCTGTTTGGATACACAGCAGGTGAATCCTCTCCGGGGCTGTCTGTTCTTTCCTGGCTGTTTTGGGCGGTTTTGTACTGCTGGATACCTTTTGTTGTGATCAGACTCGTTGATGACAAAGATCCGGACAAACTGATCGCTGTAGGCGCAGCTATTCTTGTTGCCGGCGTTGTGGCGGATAATATAAACCTTTGGCTGAAACAGGTGGGCTCCCGTCCGAGGTACAAGTATCTGATAACGCTCCAGGATCCGAAGAGCGAATTTCGTAACTGGTGGCAGATGATCCCCAATCTTGCAGGAAATGACGACAACTTCAAGAGCTGGCCCAGCGGCAATATGACTATTGCGAGCATGATGTTCTCACTGCCGATGCTGACTGATGTCATGAAAAAGCGAAGCCTTAAGAAGAATACGATAGCATTTGTGCTTGCTTGCGTTTTTGTCGTTGTTTACGGCTATAACCGGATCCATATGACCAATCATTTCCTGTCGGATGTCTGCTTTGGAGTATTGATCACATATCTTGTCTATTCGCTGATAAGTACTGCGTTTCTTCGAAGGAAGGGGTAACAGTGTCATGGGCAGTGACATGGGGACGGTTCTTTTGTCACTTTTGTGACAAAAGAACCGTCCCCGTGTCACTGCCCGTGTCACTCAATCTAACGGTTGCAATAAGGCAGAATTATTTTAGAAAGAGATGTATTGTGAAAAAGAAAATTTGTGGGATACCCATTATGATCGCTGTTCTTGCATGTCTGCTGTTTTGCGGATGCGCCGCAGGCCAAACGGGAGCAAAGGAAGAGACGATCGGCATCATCGGTGCGATGGAGGAGGAAGTGGCCTCGCTGAAAGAGGATGCAAATATCACGAGAAAGACAAAGGTCGCAGAGATGGAATTCTGCGAGGGTGTGATCGACGATCAAAAGGTGGTCATCGTGCAGTGCGGGATGGGAAAGGTCAATGCCGGGATCTGCGCGCACACATTGATAAACAAATTCGGCTGTACAAAGATCATCAACACCGGCGTCGCGGGTTCTTTGGATAATCAGCTTGAAATCGGTGACATTGTAGTTTCAACTGATGCAGTCCAGCACGATTTCACTGTGGAGGCTATCGGCTTTGAAAAAGGTGAGATCCCTTATACGAAGCGGGTCGGATTTCCTGCAGACGAAAATATGCGAAAGGAAGCGGTCGAAGCCGCGAAGGAAGCGGCTCCCGGTGTTCGTGTGTACGAGGGCAGGGTCTGCAGCGGAGATCAGTTTATCTCCACGAGAGAGCAAAAGAATGAGATCACATCGAACTACGGCGGCATGTGCTGCGAGATGGAGGGCGGTGCTGTCGCGCAGGCCTGCTATCTGAACAACACACCCTTCGTTGTGATCCGCGCCATCTCCGACAAGGAGGATGGCTCAAGCCATGTTGAATACGAGACCTTTAAGGCAGAGGCTGCAAGGAATTGCGCTGACATCGTGCGGTACATGGTGGCGGCGCATAGCTGAAATGTAAATACTCAAAAAAACAGGAGGCGTAAAGCCTCCTGTTTTTTTGAGTTAATTCTGTCCGGCTGCTTTTCTTGCCCTGACTGCTTCTTTTTCAGCATTTTGGGCAATTTTTTGAGCGTTCTTCATTGCGCTTTCCACATCCGCCTTTGCCTGATCCATATCAAGCTTGAAGGAACGGACGATATCATTGAGGTTTTGGGAAACGCTCTGCTGCTTTTCGGCAAGATCCGAAATATTCCCGACCATATCGGATACCTCTTCTACAGTCTCCGTAACCTCGGATGAGGATTCCGCCGTTTCCGTTGCGCTCTCGGCGATAGACGAAACTGCGGCATTGACCTGCTCCATGGATTCTCTGATATATCCAACCATTTCGGAGGTCTGATCCGTAAGGGAACCGAAGGACTTCGCGTCCTCTCCGTACTGACGGCCGATATTGATGAAGTTCTCGTAATCGGGTGTGACTGTCTCCTTTACGAAGGTCAGAAGCTCTCCGGAACTTCGGTCGAGTGAAGCAAAGGCTTCCTGGATCTTTGAAATGGTATTCTGGATCCTGTCGACAGCCTGTGCTGTTTCAACGGCAAGATTGTTGATCTCCGAGGCGACAACCGCAAATCCGCGTCCATGCTCGCCTGCGCGGGCAGCCTCGATAGAGGCGTTGAGGGAAAGCAGATTGATCTGGCTTGCAATATCGGCTATGGAATCTGCCAGCGTTCCTATCTCTTTGATGACCTCAGCCTGTTTGCTGGCTTCTTCCAGCTCACGTCCCCTGCTCTCGGCAATTGAGATCGCATTATCACAGGAGGAGCGGCTGTCTTTTTCTATCTGGGCTGCGCGAGAGAGTATCTTCTCAACCTCGCCCTTGGTCGCTTCAGTCTCTTCCGCAAGCTTCTGTACTGAAGCATTGACTTCGTTTGCTGATGCAGATACCTGCTCGGTTGCGGCTCCGGTATTTGTCATGGCATCATTGACTTTGACCATTGATGTCCTGATGCTTTCAAATCTGTCTGCCAGGTCACTCGCCACATTGTAAAGATGTTCGGACGAACCACTTACCTCATTGGAGCCGATAGAGATATTTCTTATGACCTCGCTGTTGCTCTCATACATCTCATTGAGCGATTCTGACATCTGTCCGATCTCGTCGCTCCTGCCGACCGCGATCTTTGAAACCGTGAAGTCTCCATTTGCAAGATCCTTTGCGAACTCCTTTACCTTCACGATAGGTTTCGCTATTCCCTTTGCAATGAAGAAGATCAAAAGCGATGTGATAAGAATTGCAACGATCGCTATGATAATGATAACGAGCATCATCCGTTGAGCGACAGAAAATACCTCGCTGTTTGGCAGAAGAAGGAGCAGCTTCCAGCCAACCTCCGGCATAGTCGAGTAGTAAACTCTCATTTTTCCTTCAGATGAATTGAAATCTGTCTCGCCCTTTTCATTTGAAAGAACAGTAGAGGCTATGGCATTGATCCCGGTATCATTGGCGATATTCATGGCGTTTGTGACTTTTGAGGAATCCTTTGTGTAGATATAGGTTCCGTCACCCATGGTCAGGATAGCATAGCCATTCTGTCCCACCTTGATACTGCTGATAATGTCTGAAATAGTCTCAAGTGAAAGGTCTACAGTGATACATCCTATGTATTGGTTCTGATCGTTGAATATCGGAGCGGAGCAGCTGGCCATGACGGAATCGGATGAAGGATCATAATAAGGGTCGGTGATCACGGCATCATTTTTGCTCATCGCTTTTGCGTTTGTATAATATTCCTGAACGAAGTAGTCGTAGTCAGCATTGGAATATTCCCAGTCCTCTACGACATCATTTCCGTCTGCATACCAGTAGGGACCTACATATTTCTGCCCGGCGTACTTGCGATCCCCTGTATAGACATTCGGCTCAAACCAGATACCGCTGCCCCTGATCCTGCTGTCATGCTTTACCGTATCGGAAAACAGCTTTGCGTAGGTGGTCATATCGGTATCCTTGTAGGTATTTCCAACGAATATCGAAAGCTCTTCCGCTGTACGCCTGATGGTCTCGAGTGTTCCGTCGACATCATTGGTGTTGCCGGAAAGCTGCGCCTCCATTGTGTTTGAGACTTCGCTGGCTATTGCGCTTGCCGACATCTGCGCGCTGATGATCGCGACCACCAGCAGTGATACAAGTACTATCGGTACTATCATGAGTATCAATTTTGCCTGAATACCCAGCCCTTTTCGCCGGTCACTTTTTCTTTCCATCTTATTTTCTCCCATATTATCCTAAACTCTCCACTTTTTACACTCGGAGACGAAGTTGGTCGATTTCTTTTCTGACCTTTGCCTCCGTCAGTTGAAGGTGAGA
>CACYBK010000055.1 GCA_902772635.1 uncultured Lachnospiraceae bacterium
AAAACCCATGATCACGGAGCATCGACACCCTCGCATATAAGAATCCAGCCTAAGATGGACTGATGCGAACCCCACTGCTAAGAGGCAATCCATGAACTTAAGCAAACAGCCAGCTGGTTTGAAGCTAACATCCGTGTCAGGGGAACAGACTATTTATGAAGCAACCATCTCTGGTTCAACAGGAGGAAACAGAACTGATACCTGATTGACACTAAGGAGCAATTATACCATGGGCTTTACTAAGCCTATTGAACAAAGGTAACTATTATTTTTTTTAGAAAATAAGGTATCTAAAAGATACTATACGAGATACTATACGAGGAGGATATATTTATGAGCGATCTATTTATTCCGAAAAGCAAGGAAGAATTTCTTGAAGGTGTGGATCGAGGTCTTGCTCAGGCTAAAAGCGGACAGCTGCTGGATGCTGTCGAGGCAGTCAAAGATATGTCCAAAGAGCTTAAGGCTGGATACCATGCTATGAATGTGGCACACTCAGCGCCAGCCGGAAGAACGGCGGTCGTGGTATGAAGGAATACAAGGTCTTGATCACGCCGGAGGCCTTGGAAGACTTAAATCGATACTTATCATATTTATTGTTCGTCAAGAAAAATGAGCAGGCATATGATGCGGTTTTGGAAGATTATTTCGAGACAGTATACCACCTTTCCAGAGTGGCTGGATCGAGACCGGATTCACTAAAGAAGGAGCTCGCTGAGCGTGGACTTAAAGAAATGTACTTCCAGAGGCATGATTACGTTTTGCTTTACCGAATTGATGGGGACAAAGCAATGGTAGTTTATATGTTCCATACATTAGAGGATTATCAGAATAAAGTCTGTTAAGAGCCACTTCAGGACAGTGGAATCAACGTGTTTTGTCGGCAAAAATCGACAACCGCATTACTGCCTTCTGAAGCTGCGATCTCAAGCTATGCTGCCGATTCACAAAGTTCCTCCGCTCCAACCATCAATGTATTTTTTATAGCAGGCTAAGGTAAAGCATTTGAAGGTTTAATGAGGTAAAAAGCCATGGACGAACTGCATCAAAAGCTTGAAAGACTGCGGGAACATCTGAAAAAGACGGGGCGCTGCGCCGTTGCTTTTTCATCCGGGGTGGATTCTGCCTTTCTGTTGAGAACAGCGCATGATGTTTTGGGGGACAAGGTGATCGCCCTTACGGCAAAAGCCTGCATCTTTCCCGGAAGGGAATCGGATGAGGCGGCGGAGTTCTGCAAAAAGGAAAAGGTTGAGCAGGTCGTGGTGGATTTTGATCCGCTTGCGGTTTCGGGGTTTAAGGAAAATCCCGCCGACCGCTGCTATCATTGCAAGAAGGCTCTTTTTCAAAGCTTTGTAGACATTGCGAAGGAGAGGGGCATAGAGCATATACTTGAGGGCTCAAATATGGATGATGACGGGGATTACCGTCCCGGCAAAAGAGCGATAAAGGAGCTTTCCATAGAAAGTCCGCTTAAGGAGGCAGGGCTTTACAAGGATGAGATACGAAAACTATCAAAGGAGTTTGGACTTCCAACCTGGAAAAAGCCGTCCTTTGCCTGCCTTGCATCACGCTTCCCTTATGGAGAGACCATTGACGAAGAAAAACTTTCGATGGTGGAAAGAGGGGAGCAGCTTATGCTCGACCTTGGTTTTTCGCAGTTTAGAGTGAGACTCCACGGCAATCTCGCAAGGCTTGAGATACTTCCAAATGAGTTTGAGAAGCTGTTAAGAAAGGATGTAAGAGAGAGGGTTTACAATGAACTCAAGGCTCTTGGCTTTTCCTACGTTTCCATGGACCTCGAAGGATACCGCACCGGAAGCATGAATGAGGTGCTGTAAAATGGTCCCAAGGGACGCATGATCTCTCTTACCGAACGACATGATTTCTCTTACTGAACGAAGTGAAGTTAGAAAAATCGGTACAGTTCATCGTAGAGTCAAGTGACCATTCACACATACCGCTCCCAGCTGACCTTGAGACGGGATTTTTTCGTTTCACCAGAGGTTTCGAGGAAGCGCAGTTTTCCGAAGCCTCTGACTGATATACGGTCATCGGGCTTGAGAGAACAGGAGAGATCCCGCTTTTCAATTCCGTTTATGAAAACCTTTCCCGAAGCAATGAGCTCGGATGAACGCCCTCTTGAGATATTCAGTGCCCTCGACAAAAACGCGTCAAGCCTAAGTGAACTGATAGTTCCTTCACAGAACTCACGCTTGGGAAGAAAATCCTCCGGAAAGTGATCGACCTTTTTACATATCACCTCTGTATGCCGGACCCTTGAAAATTCGGCAAGGATGAAGTCAGAAAGGCTATCTTCACATATTATCAGAGCTTCGTTTTCTTTTACGATGAGGTCCCCGATCCGGGAACGGTCTATGCCAAGATTCATGAGCGCGCCGAGATAATCCCTGTGCGTGAGCTCTTCAGAATATTTCGGTGCCGTCGGAGCGGCATGGAGAAATGTTATCGGAAATTGGATCCCGTCTTCAGCCGGTCCTTCTGTTCCAAAGCAGACCATCAGCCGCTCGGCGTCCGGGAAGCCTCCGTTGAGGTAATATCCGCACGGGTAAAGTTCTTTCTTTATCTCTTCAAAGACCTTGATCCCTGAAGCATCCAGAAAGTCTGAGAACAGGCAGATGCCCTGCTCATAGGAACGGCGAGAAAGCTCGATGAGACGGTTTTTTGTGTAGACAGATTCTTCTTTTATCTCCAAGGGAGCTAACCTCCTTCATTTGTCAGATTCGTTAATCATAAATCAATGTCTGTCATTTTTCTATCGCTTGAGCATTGATGGGGAATGGATGAACTGCTTTGGACGCAGTTTGATATGTGAACTGCCATTCTGTATAATCGGCTCACCTTTATCATTATTGCATATAGTACGAAGAGGTAAAAAATGGCTTCAAATATCATTAAATATTCTCCCGATGATGTGATAATGCGGGAGGGCGAGAGCAGCACGGACATGTTCAAGATATTGAGTGGAAATGCTGAAGTATATCTTTCCTACGGAACAGAGAATGAGACTCTTCTAGGGATTTTGCAAAAGGACTCATGCTTTGGAGAGTTCGGACTTCTGCTCCATGAAAAGTCCCCATACACGGTGATCGCGTACTCCGATCTCCTGCTGTACCGCGTGACCGAGGACAAGATTGACGAATTCATCCGTGAAAATTATGTTAATGTACTCCACATGATGAGGAGCATGGCAAAAACTATGCTCATGCAGCAGAGCCATATATCCCAGCTCAGCAGAGAACTTGATGAAAAAAACAGGATCAACAAACGCATAGTCGGAAAAAACAAGGAAATGCTCAAAAGATATATTTATGGAAATTAGATCAGAAAGGAAGAGCGACCTTCGCGAAAGATTTTTCTTCTTGCGCATTAGAAAAAACTATGTTATTATCATCTGCGCTCTGCAAAAAAGGGCGCATTATTTATGGAGAGGTATCGAAGCGGTCATAACGAGGCGGTCTTGAAAACCGTTTGTCGGCAACGGCACGTGGGTTCGAATCCCACCCTCTCCG